>QCSJ01000034.1 GCA_003211535.1 Synechococcus sp. AG-670-A05
CTGGATCGTTCCCCTGGCGAGGACCAGAACGATTTCAAGTATCGGTTGTTGGAGTTGGTGCTGCAGCGCAGTGGTCGTCCTTTCGCCCTTGGGCTCAGTGAAGTCGTCGTCGCGCAGGATGAAGCCGTTGCAGCGCTGGAACAGGGCGACACAACCTCCGGTCGCAATCCCTTCGCCCTCAGCGTTGGGGTGTATGGGGCTGGGGTGGATCTGAGCCGCCGTCTGCGGGCTGTGCCCATTCCTGTGACGGGAGGGATCCTCGGGCTGCGCAGTGGCTGGACCCATCGCAGTCAGATCGCGAGACTTGCGGCAATTCGAACAAAGCTGGATCTTCGCGAGATTGTTCTGCTCCAGGGGTTGGGCTGGAGTGATGTGGACATCTTTGATGCAGCAGGCCTGCGAACCTTCACGGCCCGCGCGGAGGATCTGTTCCGTCTCTTGGATCACCAACGGGTGCAATTGTTCCCAAGGGGGATTGCTGAGTTGGAGCGGGAAACGCAGCTGATGGCGACGTCCACCACAGATACTCTCTTGGATCCGAATCTGCTGCTGGCTTATCCCTTTGCCGGCTTCTTTCATGTCAGCCCTGACAATCAACCGCTGGCGGATGCGATTCGGACTGGATTTGAACGAGCGATTGCTGATGGCTCCTATCAGCAGTTGGTTGAGGAGCTGATATTCACCCCATGGTTGCGTCGCACGCTTGTGCTCAAGAACCGGCGTGTGATTGTTTTAACAAATCCGGTGGCAGCTGATGTTCTTGCTGAAGTGAAGGATCATCATTGGATTGTGCCCTGGTATGCGCTGCTGAACGGTGGCATCAAAACCGGTCAGCAATTATGTGCTGAGCAGAAAATGAGGGCACTTTGCTATTGATCACACAGTGACTGCGATGGGCGGAAAGCTGGAATCAGTAGGATGAATGGCAGAGGGTTGGGTTGTTCTTGGTCTGCTAAAAAAAATTGATAGTCGACTAAATTCAGGACAGATTGATGTCCTGAATCTTGAAAAGCCGATGACCTGACTTGAACAGGCGACCCACGCTTTACGAAAGCGTTGCTCTACCGGCTGAGCTACATCGGCGATGGATTTAATTTAACATTTGAAGCTGTGCTTGGCCTCTGTTTTGGACGAAAACCGACCCTTAGGAAAAGAACTGGATCCGGAATTGCGGCAGCGTCTGATCCGTGAATCACGCACTCCCTGGCGAGGACTCCGGCGTCTGGTCTGGTTCGCTTTGTTCGCCTCCGCTGGCCTCGGACTGTTCACCATGCTTTTCCGAGTCTCCGCTGGCGACAGGGTCGAGATCTCCGATTTCGGCATCCAGGGGGGCGCTCTCGTCCTCTTCAGCAGCCTCCTCTGGTTGGACCGCTACCGCGCTGTCGATGTCGATCAGGGCTGAGGTGACGTTTGGGTCATTTTCGGCGGTCGTTTCAACGCTTGGTTCGGGTTCCGGTTCAGGCCCTGGTTCCACTGAAGGTTCCGAAGTTGGGGACGGGCTCGGTTTTTGTGGGTCTGGCCAGGTTAATGTCGGCAGCTGCAGGATCTGCAAGCCAAAACTGGAGCGTTGCTGCTGAAGCTGCTCAATGCTCCAAGCTTCAGCCGCGGAGTCGTTTTTGGGCACTTGCATCAGCAACAGCAGCGCCTGCACCAGTTGCTGTATCTGCCAGACGAGCAAGGCCAACAGTGGCGCGGTCAACAGCAGGCTTACCAGTCGGGAACTGTCCTGCAAAGGTGAGAATTCATGGATTAGCCCCGCAGATTGATCCAGCCACCACAGCAGCGGCAGTAACAATGCAGTGCATCCCACCAGTGCTGAGCGGCTTCCCCACGTCCCTTCGGAGGCGCTGAGCTTCAACTGATCGCTGGTGCGGGACGCCACCGGACAACGCAGCAGCAGCAGGGAACCCCAGTCCGCAGGTCGTTGCCACAGGGAGATGGCGGGTGCCACGGCGCCAACCCCCCAGATCAACAGGCGCTCCACCATTGGAACAGGGCCTGGATCCGCCCCTGCCAAAAGGAGGCGGATCAGCAGCAGTTCCAGGGGAATCACGCCGATGGCCAGGCATTGAAGCCAGAGCAGGGGTTCGCGGCGGGACGGCACAGCGGAAATGAGCCTCAGGTTGTGAGTTTGCGGCGTTGGGTGACCATTTTGAAGGCTTCAATTCGGTCTCCGTCTTCCCAGTTCGCGAAGCGATCGGTGCCAACACCACACTCGAAACCGGTGGCCACTTCCTTGACGTCGTCCTTGTTGCGACGAAGGGAGTCGAGGTCGCCGCTGAACACCACCTGTTTGCCGCGGTGCACCCGCACCTTGCAGTTGCGGTGCAGTTTTCCGGTGGTGACATAACAGCCGGCCACGGCGCTCTTGCCGATGGTGAATACGGCCCGCACTTCGGCTTCGCCGAGGGGCTCCTCCACCAACTCGGGCTCCAACAGGCCTTCCATGGCCAGTTGGATGTCTTCCAGCAACTTGTAGATCACGTCGTAGTCACGCACATCAACGCCGGTGGCGTCCGCTGCCTTCTTGGCACCGGAGGCCATCGAGGTGTTGAAGCCCACGATGACGGCACCGGAGGCCGCCGCCAGATCAACGTCCGTTTCGGTGATCTCACCCGGCGCCGAGAGCAGCACCCGAACTTGAACTTCGTCCTTGGGCAATTGCTCGAGGGAGCCGAGAATCGCTTCCACAGAGCCCTGGACATCGGCCTTGAGGATCAGGTTGAGCTCCTTGAGCTCACCTTCATTGGCCTGACCGGACATCGCTGTGAGCGATACCCGGCGCGAGGCCATTTGCTGAGCCAGTCGTGTGGCCCGGGCATCCGATGCACGATCACCCACAACAGCCCGTGCTGATTTCTCGTCGGGATAAACCTCAAACTCGTCGCCGGCGGTGGGAACTTCGCTGAAACCGAGGGCTTCAACGGCAAATGAAGGACCTGCCTCCTTGAGTCGTTGACGGTTGTCGTCGACCATGGCGCGCACCTTGCCCAGCACGGGGCCGGCAGCAACAACGTCGCCGGTCTTGAGGGTGCCGTTCTGCACCAGCAGCGTTGCCACAGGACCCTTGGCTTTGTCCAGGTGCGCTTCGATCACGGTGCCGCGAGCCATGCGATTGGGGTTGGCCTGGAGGTCCTCCACCTCGGTCACCAGAAGGAGCATCTCCAGCAACTTGTCGATGTTCTCTCCCTTGATGGCGCTCACCGGCACCATCACGACCTTGCCGCCCCAGTCTTCGGCCAGAAGGTTCTGTTCGGACAGTTCCTGCTTCACCCGGTCGGGGGAAGCCCCTTCCTTATCAATCTTGTTGATCGCCACCACAATCGGCACCTCCGCGGCACGGGCGTGGCTGATCGCCTCGAGGGTCTGGGGACGCACGCCGTCATCGGCGGCGACCACCAGAACGGCCACGTCGGTCACCTTGGTGCCGCGGGCCCGCATGGCGGTGAATGCTTCGTGGCCTGGGGTGTCGAGGAAGGTGAGCTTTCGGGCTTCGTCGTTGTGTTCGATCTCGACCTGGTACGCACCGATGTGCTGGGTGATGCCTCCGGCCTCGCCGGCGGCCACCCGCGCCTTGCGGATTGCATCGAGAAGGCTGGTCTTGCCGTGGTCGACGTGACCCATGACGGTCACGACGGGCGGACGGCGGATCAGGTGTTCCTTGTCCGTCTCCTCGATCATCTCGACGGTTTTCTTAGCCGCCTCTTCCACGTCGTCCTGGAGCACAGGGACGCCGAACTCCTCCGCCACCGTTTCGATGGTGGGCATGTCCAGGGTCTGGGTGACCGTGGCGATGATTCCCTTGAAGAACAGGGATTTGATGATCTCGGAGCTCTCGACGCTGAGCATGTCGGCCAGCTCCTGCACCGTGAGGTTGTCCTCCGGAACAATGATCATTTCGGGCCGGACCTGCTTTGCCTCGCGAGCGGCGCGAAGTTCCATCGCCCGACGCCGCTGCCGTTGACGGGTGGTTTCTTTCTTGCGCTTCCGCATCGCCGCCATCGGCTTGGGAGCGGCCTTTTTCTGCGACTTCGGCTTTGCGGGTCGAGCCAGGCTGGCTGAGAGCAATATGGCCTGCTGTTCGCCGGCGAATCCTCCGGTCTCAGCTGTTAGCGCATCGTCGTTCTCGCCGATGATGTGAACCTTCTGGCGCTGCTTCTGGGGTGAACGGCTGCGCAGGGCTTCCAGCTTGGCGCTGTCATCCCAGTCGGGACGTCCGGGACGGCGTTGACCGCCCGGTGAACCGGGACGGAACCCAGGGCGGCGTGGTGCCGTCGGCGCCGTGGGTCGGGCCACCGGTGGCGTGGCTGTTCCGGCGCCTTCTCCAGGCTTGGTGGGGGCATCGGGCCGACGGGGGGCAGGAACTGTGGGGCGTCCCACGGGCTTCTGCAGTTGCATGAGCTCGCCCGGTGCAACGGGTTTGCGCATGCCGCCCGGCATGCCGGGGCGCTGCGGGCCGCCCGCACCTGGGCGTGTTGGCGGAGCAGGACGACCGCTAGCACCGGTGGAGCTGCCGTCCCGGCGGATCGGCTTGCCCACCAACTCCAGCGTATTGCCACCGCTGCGGGTCGGCGCACCGGGCCGAGTCGGGCGCCCGGGGCTGCCGGGACGCTGAGGGACACCGGTGCCGGGGCGTTGCTGCCCTCCAGCACCACCGCGGGTTGGTGCGCCCGCTCCTGGGCGGCGTGGAACCGGTTTGCCCACCAGTTCAGGGCGGGGTGTCGGCCGCGTGGGCGGCCCTGCTTTGGCCGGAGCTCCGGGGCGGGGAGCACCCGGACGGGGTGTGGATCCCGGTCTTGTAACAATCTGGGGCTTTTGACCGGCACCTGGGGTTGGGCGGCTCGTGGTCGCGGCAGGCCGTGGAGTGGGCCTGTCGGCTGTGGGGCGAGCGGGGGCTGGACGGGCTGGGGCAGGCCGTGCAGGTGCTGGCTTGGCGGCAGTGGGTTTGGCTGGTGCGGGTTTGGCGACCGATGGCTTAGCGACCGTGGGACGAGCTGGCGGAGCCGTTGGTTTCGACGGAGCAGATGCGGCGGTCGGTGCAGCAGGCTTTTGCTGGCTGACGACCTCAGGCTTGGCTGGCTGCGGCCGCGGTGCTGGAGCAGCAGCAGGTCTTGGGACGGGTTTGGCCGGTGCTGGAGGGGCGGAGGCCTTGACAGGTTTGGGTCGGGCCGGTGCTGCGACCACCTGAGGTTTGGCGACAGGCTTCACAGCAGTCGCAGGCTTGGCTGCTGCTGCAGGCTTTGCCGGTGCAGCGGGTTTTGCTTGGGCCGGTGCCGGTTTAGCAGGAGCCGCCTTTTTCACAGAAAGGATTGCCTTGCCAGGCGCTGGTTTGGCAGGGGCAGATGCTTTGCTGCCGTTGCCATTGGACTTCAGCAGGCTGCGGATCTGTCCGGCTTCGGCGTCACTGATGGAGCTGCTGTGGCTCTTGGCTGCGATCGACAGCTTCTCGGCCGCATCCAGCACGTCCTTGTTCTCAAGGCCCAGGTCCTTGGACAGCTCGTAAATTCTGACTTTGCCGCTGCTGGTCATTCAGGTCGGATCTCCGGTCGGGCCGGGCACGGTGTGCCGCGGTGGCCACACGCAATGCGGGACCAATGTTTAGTTTGCCTCAGCGGACACGTCCGTTGCATCACGGAGCCGCTGTTCCAACGCTGTCAGGACGTCATCGGGCACCTGACAACGCAGGGCCTTCTGAAGTCGTTTGCGGCGTCGGGCCTCCTCAAGGCATGCCTCGCGTTGACAGAGATAGGCCGATCGGCCCATGCCCCCGTCAACACGGACCCCATCCTGATGGTCTCGGATCACCCTCCAGAGGGAGCTGCGATCCAGAAGCTGGCGGCAGGCCACACAGCGACGCAGGATGGGGCTTTGATTCACCGGGCAACCTCACTGTCGTCTTCGGACGCGGTGGCTTCTGTCGGCTCACCTTCATCCGATTCGCTGATCACCTCGTCTTCCTCGACGTCATTCTCCTCGCCTTCGACGTAATCCACGTCGTCCTCAGGCAGCGGGTAGAGCTCCCGCAGGCGGGCATCTTCCTCGGCCCGAGCGGCCTGCTCCGCCGCCAGACGTTCCTCCGCTTCCATCTGCAGGGCCTCTTCCTCCTCCCGCTGGGAAATCAGTTCGGCAACCACGGCGTCTTCAGCGGTCTGGTCGTACTCCGTTGAATTTTTGATATCTATTTTCCAGCCGGTCAACCGGGCCGCTAGTCGGACGTTCTGGCCTTCGCGGCCGATGGCCAGGCTGAGCTGGTCGGGGGGAACGAGCACGTGGGCGTGCTGGCCAACCGGATCAACCAGACGAACCATCTCCACCCGAGCCGGGCTGAGGGAGTTGGCGATGTACTGGCCGGGATCCTGAGACCAGCGGATGACATCGATCTTCTCGCCGCGCAGTTCGTTCACCACTTGCTGAATGCGTGAGCCGCGGGCACCGATGCAGGCACCCACGGGATCGACCTCCCGCTCGATGCTGTCTACCGCCACCTTGGTGCGGGGGCCAACGGAACGGGAGGGCGGGTTGGCTTCCCGGGCCACAGCCACAATCCGGACGGAACCTTCCTGGATCTCGGGCACCTCGTTTTCGAAGAGGTAGACCACCAAACCGGCATTGGATCGGCTGACGAACAGCTGTGGTCCGCGGCGTGGTATTTCGCTGACCTCCTTGAGGAACACCTTGAAGGTGGCATTGGCGCGGTAGTTGTCGTTGGGGAGCTGGTCTCGCCGCGGAAGCTCAGCTTCCACCTCGGGCCGTCCCAAACCTGAACTCACGGCCATGATCACGGACTGACGTTCGAAACGGATCACCCGAGCTGTCAGCACCGGGTCTTCCAGATCGGCAAACTCCTCCTGGATCATCCGCCGCTGTTGATCCCGAAGCTTCTGGGCCAGCACTTGTTTTGTGGTGGCAGCTGCCATGCGGCCGAAATCCTCCTTCTCCGGCGTCACATCCAGCACAACCGTGTCGCCCGCCTGGGCGTCCTCCGCCACCTGCATCACCTCTGCCAGGGCGATCTGGTGATCTTCGCTTTCAACCTCCTCCACAATGATCTTGCTGGCAAGAACCCTGTATCCCTCTTCCTCGAGGTCCAGTCCGACATCGAAATTGCTGAAGTATTCCTCGTCGAAGGGGTCTTCGCTGATCCCGAGGTACATGGTGCGTCGGTAACGCTCATAACCCTTCAGCAGGGCTTCCCGCAGGGCTGCTTCCACCACCTGGGGCGGCAATTTCTTCTCTTCGCTGATGTCATCTATCAGATTGCTGAGGCCTGGAAGCAGGACGAGAGCCATTGGGTCGCGGTGTCAGGAGGTGTTGAGAGAGCTGTTCAGTCGGCTAGGAGCCAGGAGTGGTGAGGCGGACGCTGAGAACGTGATCGCGCGGGAGACGTTTGATCCGGCCGCGGATGTTGATCTGCAACGTGTCGTCGTCGCGCTCAAGCAGCAGCCCCTCCAGCCGCTGTTCCGCGTTATCCCTGTTGCGATAAACGACTTCCACAGGAAAACCCCGGAAGGTCTGGAAGTCGCGATCGCTGGACAGGGTCTCACCGATCCCGGGACTGCTTATCTCCAGAACATAGGCCTCGGCCAGCAACTGGGCCTCCTCCAGGGCGTCTTCGAGCCTTCCACTAAAGCCGGCGCAGTCATCCAAGCTGACATCAGCGCCGTTGCGGCGGCGGATGTGGACCTCCAGTGTCATGGGGGCCATATGGGTAAGTAGCTGAATTACGCAGAGTTCAAAACCCTGGTCAGTGGCCACGGAAGAGGCCAGGGTTTCGAGTTCAGTGAGAAGTGGGTGCGGCAATGGAAACTGAGATCGGGCCAGCCCGACGTGCATTCAGTTGTGACCGATCTCCCTCGGGAGCTGCGCGCCGGACACATTTTCAATGTATCCGACGACCTGCTGAACGTCAGCTCTTGGGCAAGTCAATGCTTGGCGCTTCGGGGAAGGCATCCCCCTTCTGTTCAGCCCCCCTCAGCTCCTTGTCCTGATTGATGCACTGGCGTTGCTGATCAGCGGTTTTGAGGTATTGGCAGACCCGGCTCCAGAGCTTGCTGCGGGTTCCTTTCGGACCATTGCTGAATTGAACCGAGTCCAGGGCTCCACCGTTGGATTCAATCGAGACCTGACAAAGAGGGCAGCGAAGGATCTCAGGGGTAGCGGTCACGGTTCATTTGCGAAGCACGGCGGGACACTAGTCAGTGCCCCGTCTGTTGTGCTGAAGCATCAGTTTCAACCTTGAACGGAGATGCAGTAGCTGAATCCGATGGCTTTCGGGTCGTTGTTGGCACCCACTTTGAAGTTCATCTGGCTGATGCTTTTTCCTGAAACCTGCTCAATCGGCCCGAACATTGCGCCGGTGCCCAGTGGAGGCTGCAGCTGATCATTCACAACCTCGAGGTTGCTGCCGTCGCTGAATTTGAGAAGGGCATGAATCGGATAACTAGTGGAGTCCGTTGAGTCGGCGGTGAAAAAAAGCTTGAAACTTTTGTAGGGCCGATCCAAAACGAAATCGGTGTTCTAATTAGTGCAATCGAATGTGTTTCCGATCAGGCCTTTGGGGTGTTGAACCAATTTTTTTACCACCGATCCCTCCGCTCCAAGAGGCTTGAGAAACGTGCAGGCCGCCTCTGCGGTGACTGGAACCATCAGCAGCAGTGCAGTGCTGCTGAACATTGAGATCAAGCGAACCATGGATTGACTTAGTGGGTGGGTTGGGGGGTGAGAGACGGCTCTACTTCAAAGCGCTTTAGCAGCACCTGAACAAGAGTCTGGGTGGCGAAGCGGCAGGCGTTGGTCTCACTGGAGGCCAAGGTGCCGTGTTCCCAGAACTTGTTGCTGCCGTTGCCTCAGCTACAGAGGCCGAAGTACTCGCAGCCCATGTGGCAAGTGTCCACACCGCGGCTCATGTCGGCCATGAGCCGACGGAACTGATCGGTGCGGGTGGATTCCACCAGCTGCAGATCCTTCAGGTTGCCGAGGTTGAAGCTGCCGTAGCGGTCGCTGGCCACCGACAGCAGCTCAGGGTCGAAGGTGGAGAAATTGCCCTGCCAGTCGACGCTGAGAATGGAGAACGGCCGGTTGAGCTCGTTCTTGGTCATCCGCTGATTGCCTTGAAGCTGGCTGATCACCTGCTGGAATTCGCGCAGCAAAACGGGGTAACCGTCCTCTCGCTGAGGCGCCAGAAGCCCCGCAGGAAGTCGCGGTATTTGTCCTCCATGTCGGCTCCCTACATCGAGGAGCTGGTGTGAACCCTTCCCTGTTCCTCCAGGTTGAAGCCGACATCGTTGATGTCGTGGTCGCGGAAGTAGCGGTACATCCGCTCTGGTTGCTCCATGGCATCGGCGGTGAGCACCGAGATGCAATGGAAGGGCACATTGTTGTGATGCAAGGCCTCCATTCTCCTCATCGCCAGGGCGTGGGAACCACTTCCATTGCGCAAGCACCGGTGCGAGTCATGGATGTCCTCCGGCCCATCGACGCTGATGCCCACCGCGATGCGATTGCGGTGAAAGCAATCGCACCAGGCGTCGTTGATCAGCGTGGCGTTGGTCTGCACGTGCTGGGTGAGGTCCAGCCCCCCGGCACCGTGCTCAGCAAGGCTGCGCTGAAGGATTGACGTGGCCTCGTCGTACCAAGCCGTGAGAAGCATCAGCGGTTCGCCGGCGTGCCGAACCAGAGCAAACTCCGAGCCGGCATAGGGGCTCTCAAGAATGCGCTGGATCAGTAGGGGCACCAAATTCAGGTCAAAGACCCGCTTCTTTCTGGCGATCCGGCAGGTAGCAGTCCGAGCAGTCGAGGTTGCAGAGTGAGGCGGACTGCATCACCCCAAGGCCGATGGGGCCAAACCGATTGAGGTCCGGCCCAGAGGCCCAGGGAGTGATCACCAATTGACGAAACCGCCGCCACCACCGTTGCTCCAGCCACCGCAATAGCCCCCATTACCCCAGTTGGAACGGCTGTTGCTCCACTTGTTGCCGCTCTTGCCGTTTTTCCACTTGCCACTGCCTTAGCTGTTGCTGAACTTGTGGCCGCCGCCATTGCCCCACTTTCTCTTGGCCACCAACTCACCCTCGCTGTCGGCGGGGTTGAACGGCGAGCTCCAGTCGCCGTCCTGGACGGTTTTGATCCGCCTCTTCAGGCTGCTGGCAAGGGGATCAGGCGCCACGTAGGTGGAACCGGCCTCTGAGCTACGGCAGAGAACGGCACTGGATGCGGTGAGGGCCTGGAAGGCGATAAGGGAACGGTTCATTACCAAGCAGTTGAGGGGTTTGGAGACTGCTGGTTTAGAGATCGTGGTCAGCTCCTCGGGTTGACCAAGGTGGAGATTTATGCGGTGATGCTCAGGATCAATCAGAACAGTGAACTGGTCGACGAATGCGTTAAACCAACGTTGCTTCCTGGTCCTATCTAGCGATCCACCATCTCGCGCGTACCTGTATCACCATCGATATAGGCCTGCATCATCTGGCAGATGGCGAGATTGGCCAGTGAAAGAGGCTTGCCGTTGTTCTGGCTGACGATGCAGCGGATGCCTGAACGTCCGTTAGGGCGGAATGGCAGCAGGGCGGTTGTTTCAGGGCTGCTGTTGGCCGCGAGCCAAAGGGTCCCACTTCCAAGGATTGGAACCTCGCTGCAGTTGTAAGCGCTCAGAGCCTCCGAAGGGGTATCAAAGGATTCGAGCGTGGCACCTGGAACAACATTTTTCAAATCCTGCGCTGAAGCCGTGTCGCGAACAACCCCGATGGTCTGACCCTTGAGCGAGTCAGGGGTTCCATCGATGCTGGTGTCGCTAGCGGTCAACAACCGTGTTCCTCCCACACCAAAGGGGAGGCTATAGCTCAATTGAGTGGAACGGCCCCAGGTGAAGGCCACTCCAAAGGGGATTTCGGCTTTGCCGGTGATCACCGCATTGATCCCCATCCTTGACCGTGGAAGCCACCCAATAGCTGACCCTGCGACGGACGAATTGCATGCGGATCTGCTCGAGGACATCAACGCCGAATCCCTCGTAGCCAGCATCAATTTTGCTGTAATGCGACTTGACTTCCTCGAAGATGACCGCCTTCAGTTCAAGGGTTGAGGCAGCTGCCTTTGGCGAAACGGACAGGGGAGCAGCAAGCATGGAGAGGGCTGCTGCTGAGGCCAGCTATTTGGGAAATCGCATGCAGTCACGTCTTTTCAGCATGGATAGCATCGAATTTCAGGTGCTGAACCCTTCCATGAATGGAGAGGGATTTTGTGTCCGATCCGGACCATCTCCCGATTCATCTACAACAGAACAACAAACGACCTGCCGCTGATGTTGGAACGATGGAATCGATTGCTGTTCTTCAGTTTAATGCTGTTGATTGGCCTTCAACCGGCTGTGGCGCTGGAACACAGCTTTGTGGCGGATGCTGTTGAGAAGGTTGCCCCAGCGGTCGTCCGGATCGACACCGAGCGCACGGTGGAGCGACAACCTTTTGATCCGACCCTGATCGACCCCTTGTTGCGCGATCTGCTCGGCGATCCGCCGGTCGGACAGGAACGGGAGCGTGGCCAGGGTTCCGGTGTCGTGATCGATCCCGAGGGCTTGGTCCTCACTAATGCCCACGTGGTAGATCGGGTGGACACCGTCAGCGTCACGCTTGCGGATGGTGACCAGTTGGATGGGCAGGTTGTTGGCACGGATCCTGTGACTGACCTTGCCCTGGTCCGCCTTGAGACAAGGGCCTTGTCGCCGCAAGCCCCCCTGGGTGATTCCGAATCCATGCAGGTTGGGGATTGGGCCATTGCCCTTGGAACTCCCTACGGCCTGGAACGAACAGTGACCTTGGGAATCGTGAGCAGCCTGCATCGCAATATCAACAGCCTTGGGTTTTCCGACAAGCGGCTTGATCTGATCCAGACCGACGCCGCCATCAACCCCGGCAATTCCGGTGGACCGTTGGTCAATGGCGATGGCGAGGTGATCGGTATCAACACGCTTGTGCGCTCAGGGCCCGGAGCTGGTCTCGGCTTTGCGATCCCAATCAACCTGGCGCGTCGGGTCGCTGATAAGTTGCTTCAGGACGGTGAGGTGGTGCACCCCTACATCGGACTGCAGCTGGTGGGACTGAACGCTCGCATCGCCCGTGAGCACAACCGCGATCCCAACGCTCTGGTGCAACTTCCAGAACGCAATGGTGCTTTGGTTCAAAGCGTGCTGCCGGATGGACCCTCCGACAAAGCTGGCCTGCGTCGTGGTGATCTGGTGATCGCTGTTGATGACCGTCCTGTCGACGACCCTCAGGCGTTGCTGGAGGTGGTGGATGCGGCCCCCGTCGGGAATCCCCTCCCCCTGAAGTTGCTGCGCAACGGCCGCGAGATCAACCTGTCGGTGAAGCCGGCTCCGTTACCAGGTCTGGCCTGAAGCTCTTGCTACGGTCGCGCCCATCTATTCCATTCTGATGGCTCTGATGGCCGATCTCCAGACCCAGATGAAACAGGCTGTGGCGGACGCCGCCGTTGAGCAGATCAAGGACGGCATGGTACTTGGACTGGGGTCCGGATCCACGGCTGCCTTGATGATCAAGGCCCTTGGGGCGAAGCTGGCCAGCGGTGCGTTGAAGGACATCATCGGTGTCACCACCTCTTTCCAGGGTGAGGTTCTCGCCGCCGAGTTGAACATCCCGTTGCTCAGCCTCAATGCAGTTGATCGCATCGATCTGGCCATCGATGGCGCCGATGAGGTGGACCCGGGTTTTCAACTGATCAAGGGCGGCGGCGCTTGCCATGTTCAGGAGAAATTGGTGGCAGCCCGAGCCGAACGATTCGTCGTTGTGGTGGATTCCACCAAGCTGGTTGACCGTCTGAATCTGGAATTTTTACTGCCTGTGGAAGTGCTACCCGGTGCCTGGCGTCAGGTTCGGCAGCAGCTGGCAGCTCTCGGTGGCAAGGCCGAACTGCGCATGGCCGAGCGCAAGGCAGGCCCTGTGGTGACCGACCAGGGCAACCTCGTTCTCGATGTGGCGATTAACGGTGGTATCTCTGACCCGGCGGCTCTGGAATTAATGGTGAACAATATTCCTGGCGTGCTTGAGAACGGCCTTTTTGTTGACCTCGTCGATGAAGTGCTGGTCGGAGAGATCACTGGTGGGAAGGCCGGCGTCCGCAGTCTGCAGAAGCGGCTCAGCTGAGCCGCTTGCGAACGGATTCGGCATGGCTGTGAAGCCCTTCGCTTTCAGCCAGCTCACACACCGCTGAGGCGGTGGCCTCCAAGGCGGCCCGATTGAACTGGATTATCGAGGAATGTCGCATGAACGTTTCCACGCTGAGGGCACCGCTGAATCGGGCTGCAGCGCAGGTGGGCAAAGTGTGGTTCGGACCGGCCAGATAGTCACCGACCGCCTCCGGTGACCAGGGACCAAGAAAAATGGCACCGGCGTGCTGGATTCGATCGGCCAGGGCCTCTGGGCGCTCCACCAGCAGCTCCAGGTGCTCGGGAGCAAAGCTGTCACTGAGCTGGGCGCAGGTCTCGAGATCGTCACAGACCACCACCAATCCCCAGTCTCGAATGGATGCCTCGCAGATTTCGCGGCGGGGATGCTGCTCCAGTTGTTGTGCGATGGCGCTGCCGATCACGTCAGCGAGCTTGTGCGACGTCGTAATCAGCACAGAAGACGCTAAGGGGTCATGCTCGGCCTGAGCCAGCAGATCGGCCGCCACCTGCTCCGGTTTGGCGCTCTGGTCGGCAATGATCAGCACCTCGCTGGGGCCGGCCAGAGAATCGATGCCCACCTGGCCATAGACCGCCTGTTTGGCCAGGGTCACGTAGATGTTTCCCGGGCCACTGATTACATCCACCTTGGGCACACTTTCTGTGCCAAAGGCCATGGCAGCGATGGCCTGGGCGCCACCGATGCGCATCACGGTGTGAACGCCGGCAAGATGAGCGGCCGCCAGCACTACGGGATTCACCTGACCATCAGCACCGGCGGGGGAACAGATCACCATCTGTTCGACGCCGGCGACACGGGCCGGGATGGCATTCATCAGAACGGTGCTGGGGTACGCCGCTCGACCTCCGGGTACGTAGAGACCAGCGCGATGCACCGGTCGCCATCGGCGCCCCAGCTGTTCCCCGTGGGCCCCTTCCATGCGGATGTCGTCCGGACGCTGCCGCTGGTGGAATTCGCTGATGCGGCGGTGGGCCAGTTCGAGGGCATCTCGGAGGTTGTTCGGCAGGCCCTTCCAGGCCTGTTCAAGCTGCTGCTTCGGCACCGCAACCGGATCGGGACGGAATCCGTCGAAGCGTTCCGTGTAATCGCATACGGCAGAATCGCCCCGCTCACGAACTGCAGTGAGAATGGCGTCAACCCGTTTCTGGACGTCCTTTTGTTGGCTGGTTTGGGTGCGGTGGGTCAACCGTTGCAACGCGGCCTCAGCCTGCTGTGGATCCCTGACGCAGCGCAGAGAGAAGGCCAAAGATCGGCTTGCGGTCAAGGCGTGGGCGGGGAGCGGTTCGATCAAGCTAGAGCCCGAATGCGTCACCAGCTGGGGAGTATGGTGTTGGATTGTTGGAATCGTTTCAGCCTCAGTGGCCAATAACAAAGCAGCGAAAAAGCGGATTGAGATCGCTGAACGCAACCGCCTGCGCAATCGCACTTACAAGTCCGCCCTGCGCACTCTGATGAAGCGTTGCTTTGTCGCTTGTGATGCTTGTAGCCAGGAGCCAGGAGATACAGCCAGGGCTTCTGTTTCCGCCTCGATGAATGCGGCTTTCAGCAAGATCGACAAGGCAGTGAAGGTCGGTGTGTTGCACCGCAACAACGGAGCCCATCAGAAATCCCGTCTCAGCGCCGCAGTGCGCAAGGTGCTCGAGCCCTCCAACTGATCGACCATGGTCGGCAGAATAAGGCGAAAGCGCGTTTTGCCCTCCTGTGTCGTCTACCCCAACGTTGATTGACAGCCACTGTCACATCGTTTTCCGAAATTTTGAGGACGATCTTGATGAGGTTGCCGCGCGTTGGCGCGATGCAGGGGTTAAGTCATTGCTGCACGCGTGCGTGGAGCCGTCCGAAATTCTGGCGATCCGTGCTCTTGCCGATCGATTCCCGGAGATGCGTTATTCGGTCGGGGTTCATCCGTTGGACACGGAGCACTGGCGCGACGACACGGTTGCCGTTCTGAGACGCGCGGCCCTTGGGGACGCGCGGGTTGTTGCCATCGGCGAGCTGGGTCTCGATCTGTTCCGTGACAAGAACTATGAAGAACAACTGAAGGTCCTGCGTCCTCAATTGGATCTGGCGATCGAGTTGGATCTCCCCGTAATCATCCACTGTCGCGACGCCGCTGAACCCATGCTCGACGAGCTTCGTTCACGCGTGCCGGACGGTCGTTGTCCGCGTGGAGTCATGCACTGCTGGGGCGGGACGCCCGCTGAGATGGATGGCTTCCTGGAGTTGGGCTTTTATATCAGCTTCAGTGGCACGGTCACCTTTCCGAAGGCTACGCCAACTCATGACTGCGCGCGTCAGGTGCCGGAGGATCGCTTCCTGGTAGAGACGGATTGTCCGTTCCTGGCGCCGGTTCCTCGGCGGGGCAAACGCAATGAACCGGCATTTGTGGCAGCGGTGGCCAGCCGGGTGGCTGAACTTCGCGGTGTCGATTTCGACACGGTGGCTTCCAGTAGCACTGCCAATGCCCGTCGATTGTTTGGTCTCCCGTAACCAGAGTGGAAGACTTAGGACGGTGCTGTGTAAGATGTTGTATTGGCCTGGCCATGAATTCGGTTCGCCGAATCTGTGGAGCCCGAAGCGTCCATTTCCTTCCGGTGCACTTGTCGTCGTCAGCTGATCTGACCCTCGTTCTCTGAGCTCAACAACGGCGCTGCCTGTCTCTTCATTGGGATCAGGCGGCCGCCGCTTTTGCAGTGTCGGAGCGAGTGGTTGTGCTGATGGTGGTCTTCCAGGTCCTGTCCCTTTCGTCCTATCTGCCGGTCCCCGCATGAGCAGCAGCGCGATTCAGGTCGCCAAGACCGCCACCTATCTCCCCGATCTGGTGGAGGTGCAGCGGGCCAGCTTCAAGTGGTTTCTGGATCTGGGCCTGATCGAGGAGCTGGAAAGCTTCTCCCCGATTACCGACTACACCGGCAAGCTGGAACTGCATTTCATCGGTAGCGAGTACCGTCTGAAGCGCCCTCGCCATGACGTGGAAGAGGCCAAGCGTCGTGATGCGACCTTTGCGTCGCAGATGTACGTGACCTGCCGCCTGGTCAATAAGGAGACCGGTGAAATCAAGGAGCAGGAAGTCTTTATCGGTGAATTGCCGCTGATGACCGAGCGGGGAACGTTCATCATCAATGGTGCTGAACGCGTGATCGTCAACCAGATCGTTCGCAGCCCCGGCGTCTATTTCAAGGATGAAATGGACAAGAACGGTCGACGCACCTACAACGCCAGCGTTATCCCGAACCGGGGGGCGTGGCTGAAGTTCGAAACCGACAAGAACAGCCTGCTTCACGTCCGCGTCGACAAGACCCGCAAGATCAACGCCCACGTGTTGATGCGCGCTATGGGCCTGTCGGACAACGATGTGCTCGACAAGCTGCGCCATCCTGAGTTTTACAAAAAGTCCATTGATGCCGCGAATGATGAGGGCATCAGTTCGGAAGACCAGGCCCTGCTTGAGCTCTACAAGAAACTGCGCCCAGGTGAACCGCCTTCCGTGAGTGGCGGACAGCAGCTGCTACAGACACGTTTCTTCGATCCCAAGCGTTACGACCTGGGCAGGGTCGGTCGCTACAAGATCAACAAGAAGTTGCGCCTCACCATCCCCGACACGGTTCGCACCCTCACCCATGAGGACGTGCTCTCCACCCTCGACTATCTGGTCAACCTCGAACTTGATGTTGGTGGGGCCAGCCTCGATGACATCGATCACCTTGGTAACCGCCGCGTGCGTTCGGTAGGTGAGCTGCTGCAGAACCAGGTGCGTGTCGGTCTGAACCGCCTTGAACGGATCATCAAGGAGCGGATGACGGTTGGTGAGACCGATTCGCTCACCCCGGCCCAACTGGTAAATCCCAAGCCCCTGGTGGCGGCAATCAAGGAGTTCTTTGGCTCCAGCCAATTAAGCCAGTTTATGGACCAGACCAATCCTCTGGCTGAGCTGACTCACAAACGCCGGATCTCGGCCCTGGGACCGGGTGGTCTCACCCGGGAGCGCGCCGGCTTCGCGGTTCGCGATATTCATCCGTCGCACTACGGCCGCCTCTGCCCGATCGAGACGCCGGAAGGTCCCAATGCCGGCCTGATCAACTCCCTGGCCACCCATGCCCGGGTGAACGAGTACGGCTTCATTGAGACTCCGTTCTGGAAGGTGGAGAACGGCGTCGTTCTCAAAGAAGGAGACCCCATCTACCTGTCGGCTGATCGCGAAGATGAAGTGCGTGTGGCCCCTGGCGACGTCGCCACCGAATCTGATGGACGCATCAAGGCCGATCTGATTCCTGTTCGATACCGCCAGGACTTCGAGAAGGTTCCCCCCGAGCAGGTGGATTACGTCGCCCTGTCGCCGGTGCAGGTGATCTCGGTTGCTGCTTCCCTGATTCCCTTCCTGGAGCACGACGACGCCAACCGGGCCCTGATGGGGTCCAACATGCAGCGCCAGGCGGTACCGCTGCTGCGTCCTGAGCGTGCCCTGGTGGGCACCGGTCTGGAGACCCAGGTGGCCCGTGACTCCGGCATGGTGCCGATCTCACGAGTCAACGGCACCGTGATTTTCGTCGACGCCACCGTCATTGTCGTGCTGGACGAGGAGGGTCAGGAGCACACTCATTACCTGCAGAAGTATCAGCGTTCCAACCAGGACACCTGCCTCAACCACCGTCCGATCGTCCGTTGCGGCGATCAGGTGATCATCGGTCAGGTGATGGCGGATGGCTCAGCCTGCGAGGGCGGTGAAATCGCCCTGGGTCAGAACGTCTTGATCGCTTACATGCCCTGGGAGGGTTACAACTTCGAGGACGCCTTGCTTGTGAGCGAGCGTCTGGTCACCGACGACCTCTATACCTCGGTGCACATCGAGAAGTACGAGATCGAGGCGCGTCAGACCAAGCTCGGACCCGAGGAGATCACCCGCGAGATCCCCAACGTTGCGGAGGAGAGCCTTGGCAACCTCGACGAAATGGGCATTATTCGCGTGGGTGCCTTCGTTGAAAGCGGCGACATCCTGGTGGGCAAGGTCACGCCGAAGGGCGAGTCGGATCAGCCGCCGGAAGAAAAGCTGCTGCGGGCAATCTTTGGTGAAAAGGCCCGCGACGTCCGCGACAACTCCCTGCGGGTGCCCGGCACCGAGCGTGGCCGTGTGGTGGACGTGCGGATCTACACCCGTGAGCAGGGTGATGAACTGCCCCCCGGCGCCAACATGGTTGTCCGCGTCTATGTGGCGCAGCGCCGCAAGATTCAGGTGGGCGACAAGATGGCCGGCCGCCACGGCAACAAGGGCATTATCAGCCGCATCCTTCCCCGAGAGGACATGCCCTATCTGCCGGACGGAACGCCGGTCGACATCTGTCTCAACCCTCTGGGTGTGCCGAGCCGGATGAATGTCGGTCAGGTGTTCGAGCTCCTGATGGGCTGGGCTGCGTCCAACCTTGATTCGCGCGTTCGGATTGTGCCCTTCGACGAGATGCACGGTGCCGAGATGTCGCAGGAAACCTGCGAAGCCTTCCTCAAGGAAGCGGCCAAGCAACCCGGCAAGGCCTGGGTCTACAACCCTGCCGATCCCGGCAAGCTGGTGCTGCGTGACGGTCGGACAGGTCAGCCCTTTGATCAGCCTGTGGCCGTGGGCTTTTCCCACTTCCTCAAGCTGGTGCACCTCGTTGATGACAAGATCCACGCCCGCTCCACAGGTCCTTATTCCCTGGTGACCCAGCAGCCCCTGGGTGGCAAGGCCCAGCAAGGCGGTCAGCGTCTTGGTGAGATGGAGGTGTGGGCTCTTGAGGCCTATGGCGCCGCCTATACCCTGCAGGAACTGCTCACCGTCAAGTCAGACGACATGCAGGGTCGCAACGAGGCGCTCAACGCCATCGTCAAAGGCAAGCCGATCCCCCGCCCCGGCACGCCGGAGTCCTTCAAGGTGCTGATGCGCGAACTTCAGTCCCTCGGTCTCGACATCGCTGTGTACACCGATGAAGGCAAGGAAGTGGACCTCATGCAGGACGTCAACCCTCGCCGCAGTACCCCCAGCAGGCCCACCTACGAATCCCTCGGCGTCGCGGATTACGACGAGGACTGACGGATCGAACGGATCACAACTACTGAAAGCCCTTCCTCCCAACGCCGTCCATGACCAACAGCAACCTCCGCACCGAGAACCACTTCGACTACGTCAAGATCACCCTCGCTTCACCGGAACGGGTGATGGAGTGGGGCCAACGCACCCTGCCCAACGGTCAGGTGGTTGGTGAGGTCACCAAACCGGAGACCATCAACTACCGGACCCTGAAGCCCGAAATGGACGGGTTGTTCTGCGAAAAGATCTTCGGTCCTTCCAAGGACTGGGAATGCCACTGCGGCAAGTACAAGCGGGTCCGCCACCGCGGCATCGTCTGCGAACGCTGCGGAGTGGAGGTCACCGAAAGCCGGGTGCGTCGTCACCGGATGGGTTTCATCAAGCTAGCGGCACCGGTGTCACATGTCTGGTACCTGAAGGGCATTCCCAGCTATGTGGCAATCCTTCTGGACATGCCCCTGCGGGATGTTGAGCAGATCGTCTACTTCAACTGCTACGTGGTGCTTGATCCCGGTGACCACAAGGACC
>QCSJ01000035.1 GCA_003211535.1 Synechococcus sp. AG-670-A05
CGGCAGCGACGGCTCCTCTCCTGCAATGGGTTACTCCACTCCAAGGGCTAGTAACTACGACGAAGGTCTTCAGACTTTTGGTGTGCGTGGTTACTGGACTCCTGAAGAGTCAGGTTTCATCCCCACAATTAGTGGTGGCCTCGACTTCGGCTTCTCTGATGCCGACATCGCCGGTTCCACCGAAGAAGTCTTCGGCTGGATGGTTGGCCTGAACTGGAAAGATGCTTTTATGAAAGGCAACAAGCTGGGCCTTGAGCTTAGTGGTGGTGGAGAACTGAGTCGCCTCCAGTTCGCCTACGCGTGCTTCCAGACCGTCCACGCGGCCGCGGATCGCAGCCAGCTCGGTTTCAAATTCGTTGATCAGACGACGCAGCTGGTCGGTCACCTCAGTGACGCGGTCCAGGCAAGCGTTCAGCAAGGCAGCCGCTTCGTAGCGGGTCATGGCCCGGTTGCCACGGAAGGCGCCGTTGGGGTAACCGGAGACGCAGCCGTAACGCTCAATCAGGCTGGCAAGAGCCTGGTAAGCCCAGTCAGTTGGATAGACGTCGGAGAACTGGGTGATGCTGTTGACCTGCTCTTCGGATGCCGCGTAGTCGGAGACACCGTTGATGTTTAGGTTGGCTGCGTTGGCGCCAGAGGCCAAGAGGCCAAGGGCGGCAGGTGCAACCAGCAATTGCTGGAAAAGCTTCATTGAAATCCTCACACAGGAAAGCCCAAATTAGGGCCGGTTTAATCTACTGCTCTACTGTAGCGAGGAATACACATTCGACATCTTGGGCTGTGCCTTTTGATGCCTCTGCACGTGCTGGTTGGGAAAAGCTGGAGTTACAGCAAGTAACTCCAGCGCTTTGGTGTGAGTTACCCAATCGGGGCAGCAATAGTATGATGGAATTGTTGACGAAATGATTCGCTCAAATGCTTCACTTGTTCGTTTCAAATGTTGCGAGGTTGCCGCATCATGTGACCGATAGGTGGTAATCTATTGAGGAAAAGAGTATTGATTAAGTTTCAACAAGACTATGGGACAATTAGTGAAAACGACTGCCAAGAAAACTAAATGTAAAAAATCAAAATGCTCGAAATGGAAGGGTGGCTCTTGCCGCTGTGGTCGAGATTAGGATTATGAGTCGATTTTTGGTATGATTAAATGACCTCTAAGTTCATCGACTACTATGATATTGGATTGCTTCAATGTACTGACTCCTCGGCTCACGGTTGAACGCGTGGCGCCAATGATCTCAGCCAGTCGACTGTGAGGGAGTAAGAACTCAAGTAAATAACCTTCCGCAGTCCGCTTGCCAAAACGACTAATCAATAGCTCAAATAGTCTGAACAATCGGTCTTCCGCTTTAATTGGATGTCTGACTGAATGAAGCTGAAATATCCATTCATTAAGGAAGTCGTCTTCAATATTGACATCCTTGCTTACCTTTTGAAGACTAAAGCATGAATCAGATATGGCTTCAATCTGCAAAATGGCTGAAGTTGGATATTGAAACACCCCCTGTTCAAGGGATGACGTCATTGCGAGAGTCATTTCAGGCTTGTCGTTCTTGGGCACGCAGCTGATCCGCAGGATTCCTTCATGCATGCACAGCCTGATCAGGCCGCCAGTCGCCGGCTTGGGAAGAACTAGCGTTTGAGGGGTGCGCAGTGTAATCCGTGTCGACTGGCAGTCAGGCTCATGCTCAGATGTGCTCATTGCACCAGTGGCTTGTAATATTTTATACTGAGAAAAAGAAGAAAATTTATTTGCCTTTCTTTAGGTGGTGTATATAAGAGTTTGAGCCTCAATGATCTGCAAAAATTGTTTTGAAATTTATACCATACTTAGGAGGATGCATTGTATTTCTGGTCGTCTTTACGGCATTCGTGCTTGTCCGTTTTGAGGGGACCGCGCCTGGTGAACTGCTTAAGTCGTCTTCTCGATGCGCATCCATAGTGTGTTTTCTTCGTTGGCACCCATAAGCGTTTCCATATGTTCATCGCTTATTGCCTGTGCGTCTTCATGTTCTCCCGAAAGCGACTGCAACGAAATCCTTCCTAGGCACCAACGACGCAAGGATTTCAACTGCATCTCTCTTGGGTTGGTGATCTTGCTTGAATCCAACTTGCTTCTAAGTGCTATAACAATACTGTCTTTCCGTTGTTGCTTCGTTGCTCAATAATCTGCGTTGGCGCGTGATTTTTGATCACTAAAGACGTGTTGATTTTCTGGTCTTGTTTGGCTTTTTGGTCATTGAAGGGTGGCTCCGGGGTATCCCCTCGGTGTCACCATCCGACCATCGCGGGCGTAGCTGCTGCTGTTGCCGATTAACACCACCGTGAGCATGTCCGCCTGCTCAGGCTCAAGGCTGCGGAGATCTGTGAGTTGCTGAGATTCATCGCTTCGACCCAGCTGCCGCGCCAGCAGCACTGGAGTATCGCCATCGCGCTGTTCAAGCAGCAGGTCCCTCGCTTTGGCCAGCTGCCAGTCGCGGCCTTTGGAACGCGGGTTGTAGAGCGCCACCACGAAGTCTCCTGAGGCTGCCGCCCGCAGCCGGTTCTCGATCACAGCCCATGGAGTCAGCCGATCACTGAGGCTCACTGTGCAGAAGTCATGCATCAGCGGTGCCCCTGCCCGGGCGGCTGCGAGCTGCAGGGCCGAAATACCAGGATGCACCTGAATGTTGGGTCGGTCTTGCTCCGGCAGCTGCAGCCATAATTCCAGGGCCAGCCCTGCCATACCGTAGATCCCGCTGTCTCCGGAAGAGATCAGGGCCACCCGAACCCCCTGCTGGGCCAGCCTCAGAGCCTGGGCGCAGCGATCCCATTCGCGGGTGAGCTGGCTGTCCAGTCGCACCTGATGCACCTGTCTCAACGGTTCGAGCAGATCGAGATACAACCCGTAACCCACCCACGCTGTGCAGCGGGCGAGGGCATGGCGGGCATCACCACTGAGCAGGCATGGATCCCCCGGGCCACTGCCGATCAGATGTAGTTCCCCCCGTGATGGGGCAAAGGGGGCCCGGGCTTCGGCGACCGCCACGGTCACTGCGCCCTTTTCCCCAGGGTTGGAATGAAGAATCACTTTGGTTTGGCGCAGTGTTGCACCTTCTCCCGCTGCCAGCAGGGCGGCCGCTTCCGCCACTGAAGCGGTACCCATTTCTGCACGCACAACCTCGGATGGGGTGGGCACCGCGACCGATGCCAAGGCATTCCCGTCGAAGGTGCGGAAGGGCCATTGCCGCTCCTGGATTAACTCCAGCAGGGCTGGTTCATCCGCTTTACGGTCGATACTCGCCAGGCCAGCCACAGCCTCCTCCGCCAGTCCGGCCTGATCCAGGGCCTCCTGTATCGCCCGTTGCACCATCTCCAGACTGGTGTTGCGTTCACAGCCCACCCCTAGCCAGAGGCTTGCGGGATGCCATCTGCAGGGGGCCTGGCTACCGGCGCCGATGCTTAGCTGCGCATTATCGGCGCTGGCCACGCTGTCCAGCGTGAGGTGTTGGTGTTGCCAATCGACGGCGCCACAGCTTTGGGAGACGGTCAGTACTTCTGAACAGGCATGCCTCTGCATCAACTCCCGCCAGGCGGTGCTGCTACCGCCACGTCGCCAGCCCCAGCCGTCACCAAAGGCATCGAGCGCCAGGCGTTGCTCCGTGGCACAGGCTCCGGTGAGGACGGCGCTGGCCTGCAGCATCTCGGCGAGTTCCCGCGCCCGTTGTTCGGCACCCCTGCTGTGGCTCCCCAGCAGGGGAATGACCCACTGCCCCTTTGGATCCAGCACAAGGACGGCCGGGTCCTGCTCCTTGCTCTGCATAAGTGGAGCGATCAGACGGGTCACAGCTCCCACGGCGCCAATGAACAGAAGGGTCGTTCCTGGCAGCCAGTGGCCGGCGAGTAGCTCGTTGATCGCCCCTTTCACCCGGTGGGCCTCCAGAATCTGACCGCTCTGCTTCAGGCGATCCAGCAGTGGCTGGCTGGCGGCGGATAGACCGATTCCGATACAGGAACGAGGCTCTCGTGGTGCGGTTGAAGTCAGGGCTGGCGCTGGCAGAAATGGGCTCAGGGCTGCTTGAGACGTCCATCCGGATTCAGCAGCTCCCGAGCTGATCCTCCCAGGCTGGATTCCCGGCGCAGCAGCGTTTCCTGCTCCGTCATGGGCTCTGGGTCAACGATGGGATCTGGGTCGGCCTCCTCAACGGTTGCCGGCTCCAGGTCCGATTTCAGATCCTGGCTCGGGGCGATCACGGGGTCCGGAGCAACGTCGCCTTCTTCCTCTTCCTCTCCTTCAGGTTCGGTACTGACGTCCAATTGGGGTTCCGGTTCCACAAGCTCTTCTCGAGGCGCGCCACTCAGGCGCTCCACTTCGTCCTCACTGAGCCGTGCTCTCAGCCAGACGGGCTTGTCGCGGCTGCCATCCTTCAGTCGAACCAGACGATTGTTGAACACGGGTTGCAGTGGCTCCCCCTGACCGTTGAGCAACTCCACTTGCACAGTGGTGGCCTTGCTACCGGTTCCCTTCAGCCAGATCGCTTCCTGCTGGTCCGTCAGAAAGCTGTCCCCATCAATGCTGAGGCGGATCCGCCAGCGGCCGTCCCCGTCGCGCAGATTCTGAAGGGGGGCATTCCAGATCAACCAATCCAGCATCAACGGTTGCTGGCTCTGTTGATCGGTGGGTGGGATGGGTACGACCCAGGGAGCATCCACCGACGGCTGGGTGGCGTTCAGCCGCTGCCAAAGGTGCAGTCGTCCTTGTACGGAAGCGTCCGGAGCCGTGACCGCCTCCCCCCACGGATAGGCAGCCCAGGCACTGAAACGATGGCTCCCCGGCGTCAGGTCAACCAGCGGCAACCGCACCTGGCCATCGGTGAGTTGATCGAGTCGGATCAGCGGTCGGTCATCCACCTGAACGACCACATGTGGGCCGATGCCAAGGTCCGGGTCCCGGCTCACCGGCCAGTCCTGCACGGCCAGGACCAGCTCCACGGCATCGTTTTGAATAAGGCTGTCATCGCTGGGACTCACCAGCGTCAGCTGAGGACGCCGGCCGTCCAGTTGATGTTTCAGCTGCTGAACCGCTCCCGGTGGTGCCACCTCCTGAAGCCGTCCGGAGGGACCCTCAATTGAAATCGGGCCCTCAGGTGCCGTCCCACGATTGAGCCATCCCGGCAGGGCGTTGACCGCTAGTGGGGTGCTGAACAGGAGCAGCAAGGCCAGAGCTCCCCCTAGCAGCAGCTTCAGGGCTGAGCGCGGCATGGCTGAACAGCGGATCAAGTCATTGTGCCCAACTAGCCGTGGATGGAAATAGTTCTTATCAACTTGTCCGTAAAAATGATGGTGTTTGTGTTGCTTAATCTCTTGAGATTCTATTTTTCCGCTAATAGCCATGTCTTTGGAGACCCCTGTTCCAGACTGGCGCGGGGCGGGATTGAACCTTTGTAACTCAACGCCGGTATAAGCCCTTCTTCAGATCTATGCTTCCGCTAGCTGTCCCCTTCTTGGGGCCCCAGCTTCAGTGCAGTCAAGGGGTTTCGGCCTTTCAACCGCACTGACACCCTTGCGCCGCTCCATTGCGGAGCTATGTAAGGGGCCCCGGTGGATTTCTGTCCGCCAGAGGGGTGGCCCTCCACCTCGACTCCAGTCCCTCGAGGAACGACTCGATGACCATCAGCCCACCTGAGCGTGGGAGTGACGCGAAGAGCCAGGTCGAAAAGGTTGACAATCCAGCAACCTTTGAACTGTTCGGCAAGCCCGGACATTTCGACCGCGCTCTCGCGAAGGGTCCCAAAACCACATCTTGGGTTTGGAACCTTCACGCCAACGCTCACGACTTCGACGCTCACACGAGTGACCTCCAGGAGGTTTCTCGGCGGATCTTTTCCGCTCACTTCGGCCATCTGGCCGTAATTTTTATCTGGCTAAGCGGTGCCTTTTTCCATGGCGCCCGCTTCTCCAACTATTCCGGTTGGCTCGCTGATCCCACCCACGTGAAGCCCAGTGCTCAGGTGGTATGGCCGATCTTTGGCCAGGAAATCCTCAATGGCGATATGGGTGCCGGCTTCCAAGGCATTCAGATCACTTCAGGCCTGTTCCACGTCTGGCGTGGATGGGGCATCACCAGTGAAACCCAACTCATGGCTCTGGCCATCGGTGCCCTGGTGATGGCCGGCCTGATGCTCAACGCTGGTGTTTTCCATTACCACAAGGCTGCACCGAAGCTGGAGTGGTTCCAGAACGTTGAATCGATGCTGAACCACCACCTGGCAGGTCTGCTGGGTCTCGGTTCACTGTCCTGGGCTGGCCACCTCATTCACGTGTCAGCTCCCGTCAGCAAGCTGATGGATGCTATCGACGCCGGCCAACCGCTGGTGCTCGATGGCAAAACTATCGCCACCGTGGCGGACATCCCTCTGCCGCACGAGTTCTTCAACCAGGACCTGCTGGCTCAGCTTTATCCAGGCATCGGTGCAGGGATCGGAGCTTTCTTCTCCGGCAACTGGGCTGCCTACAGCGACTTCCTCACCTTTAAAGGCGGGCTGAATCCTGTCACTGGCAGTCTATGGATGACCGATATCGCCCACCACCACTTGGCGATTGCCGTCCTTTTCATTGTCGCTGGTCATATGTACCGGACGAACTGGGGCATCGGTCACTCCATCAAGGAGATCCATGAAGGTCAGAAGGGCGATCCCCTGCTGTTCCCGGCTCCCAACGGCCACGACGGTCTCTATGAATTCCTGACGACCTCCTGGCATGCCCAGCTAGGTCTGAACCTAGCGATGCTCGGTTCTCTGAGCATCATCGTGGCTCAGCACATGTACGCCATGCCTCCCTATGCGTACATAGCCGTTGATTACCCGACCCAGATCGGTCTGTTCACCCACCACATGTGGATTGGTGGATTCCTGATCGTCGGTGGCGCTGCTCACGCGGCCATCGCCATGGTGCGTGACTACGACCCCGCTAAGCACATCGACAACGTGCTGGACCGGGTGCTCAAGGCCCGCGATGCCATCATCAGCCACCTCAACTGGGTGTGTATCTGGCTTGGAGCGCACAGCTTCGGCCTCTACATCCACAACGACACCATGCGTGCCCTGGGTCGTCCCCAGGACATGTTCAGTGACTCGGCGATTTCAATTCAGCCGATCTTTGCCCAGTGGATCCAAAACGCCCACGCAGCAGCAGCCGGCAGCACAGCTCCGAATGCCCTTGCCGGTGTGAGCGAAGTGTTCAACGGGTCTGTTGTGGCCGTCGGCGGCAAAGTCGCCGCAGCTCCCATGCCGCTCGGCACTGCCGACTTCATGGTCCACCACATCCATGCCTTCACGATTCACGTGACGGTGTTGATCCTGCTGAAGGGTGTGCTCTACGCACGCAGCTCCCGTCTGATTCCAGACAAGGCCAACCTGGGCTTCCGGTTCTCCTGCGACGGCCCCGGTCGCGGTGGCACCTGTCAGGTTTCTGCTTGGGACCACGTGTTCCTGGGTCTGTTCTGGATGTACAACTCCCTGTCAATCGTTATCTTCCACTTCTCCTGGAAGATGCAGAGCGACATCTGGGGAACAGTGAACGCCGACGGTTCCGTCGCGCACATCACCAACGGCAACTTTGCCCAGAGCGCCATCACCATCAATGGCTGGCTGCGTGACTACCTGTGGGCTCAGGCCGTTCAGGTGATCAACAGCTACGGCTCCAACACCAGTGCCTACGGAATCATGTTCCTGGGTGCTCACTTCATCTGGGCCTTCAGCCTGATGTTCCTGTTCAGCGGCCGCGGCTACTGGCAGGAGCTGATCGAGTCCATCGTCTGGGCTCACAACAAGCTGAAGGTGGCTCCGGCCATCCAGCCCCGTGCGCTTTCCATCATCCAAGGCCGTGCCGTGGGTGTCGCCCACTATCTGCTGGGCGGAATTGCGACCACGTGGGCCTTCTTCCACGCCCACATTCTTGTGGTCGGCTGACCTCACTGACCTTTCCCTCTAATGGCAACGAAATTTCCTTCGTTCAGCCAGGGTCTGGCTCAGGACCCGACAACCCGTCGTATCTGGTACGGGATCGCCACGGCTCACGACTTCGAGAGCCATGACGGAATGACGGAGGAGCGCCTCTATCAGAAGCTCTTCTCCACCCATTTCGGTCACCTCGCGATCATCGGCCTGTGGGTTTCGGGCAACCTGTTCCACATCGCCTGGCAGGGCAACTTCGAGCAGTGGGTCGCTGACCCTCTGCACGTGCGCCCCATCGCTCACGCAATCTGGGATCCCCATTTCGGTCAAGGCGCCATTGATGCCTTCACCCAAGCGGGTGCCTCCTCTCCGGTGAACATCGCTTTCTCCGGTCTGTATCACTGGTGGTACACGATCGGGATGCGCACCAACGCCGAGCTATACCAGGGTTCCATCTTCATGATGATCCTGTCGGCCTGGGCCCTCTTCGCCGGCTGGCTGCATCTGCAGCCCAAGTTCCGTCCCTCTCTGGCTTGGTTCAAGAACGCTGAATCACGCCTCAACCACCACCTCGCCGTTCTGTTCGGCTTCAGCTCCATCGCCTGGACAGGTCACCTGGTTCACGTCGCGATCCCCGAAGCACGCGGACAGCACGTTGGTTGGGACAACTTCCTAAACGTTCTGCCTCACCCCGCCGGTCTTGGACCCTTCTTCACCGGCAACTGGGGTGTCTATGCCGAAAACCCTGATTCTCTGAACCAGGCCTTCGGCAGCGCGGATGGCGCAGGCACTGCCATCCTCACCTTCCTTGGCGGTTTCCATCCACAGAGCGAAGCTCTGTGGCTCACCGACATCGCCCACCACCATCTGGCCATCGGTTGCATCTTCGTGATCGCGGGCCACATGTACCGGACCAACTTCGGGATCGGTCACTCCATCAAGGAGATCCTCGAGACCCACAACCCTCCCAAGGGCACCCCTGGTGACCTCGGCGCCGGCCACAAAGGTCTCTACGACACCATCAACAACAGCCTGCACTTCCAGCTCGGCCTGGCCCTCGCCTCCCTCGGTGTGGTCACCAGCCTCGTAGCGCAGCACATGTACTCGATGCCGTCGTATGCCTTCATCGCGAAGGACTACACGACTCAGGCAGCCCTGTACACCCACCACCAGTACATCGCCATCGCCCTGATGTGCGGTGCCTTCGCCCACGGTGCGATCTTCTTCATCCGTGACTACGACCCCGAAGCCAACAAGGACAACGTCCTGGCTCGGATGCTCGAGCACAAAGAAGCGATCATCAGCCACCTGAGCTGGGTCTCCCTGTTCCTCGGTTTCCACACCCTCGGCCTCTACGTCCACAACGATGTGGTGGTCGCTTTCGGTACTCCCGAGAAGCAGATCCTGGTAGAGCCCGTGTTCGCCCAGTTCGTGCAGGCTGCCTCCGGCAAGGCCATGTACGGCATGGACGTGCTGCTCTCCAACGCCTCCAGTTCCGCCAGCCTGGCTGCGCAGAACATTCCGGGTGACCATTACTGGATGGATGCCATCAACGGCAACACCGATGTGTTCCTGCCGATAGGCCCTGGTGACTTCATGGTTCACCACGCCATCGCTTTGGGTCTGCACACCACCACCCTGATCCTGGTCAAGGGTGCTCTGGATGCCCGTGGCTCCAAGTTGATGCCCGACAAGAAGGACTTTGGTTATTCCTTCCCCTGCGACGGCCCCGGCCGTGGCGGTACTTGCGACATTTCGGCCTGGGATGCCTTTTATCTGGCTGTCTTCTGGGCGCTGAACACCGTGGGTTGGCTGACCTTCTACTGGCACTGGAAACACCTCGCCATCTGGTCCGGCAACGTGGCTCAGTTCAACGAATCCAGCACCTATCTGATGGGCTGGTTCCGCGACTACCTCTGGCTTAACTCCTCCCAGCTGATCAACGGCTACAACCCGTTCGGCAGCAACAACCTGGCCGTCTGGTCCTGGATGTTCCTGTTCGGTCACCTAGTTTGGGCCACCGGTTTCATGTTCCTGATCTCCTGGCGTGGTTACTGGCAGGAGCTGATCGAGACCATCGTCTGGGCTCATCAGCGCAGCCCCATCGCCAACATGATGGGTTGGCGCGACAAGCCTGTGGCTCTCTCGATTGTCCAGGCTCGTGTTGTGGGCCTCGCCCACTTCACGATCGGCTACGTCCTCACCTACGCAGCCTTCCTGATCGCCTCCACCTCAGGCAAGTTCGGTTGATTCATATCCGTTCAACCGTCTGAATCACAAGTCGTTCCTCGTTTGCAGCCCCTCCCGGTTAACCGGGCGGGGTTTTTTGTTGCCGTCGCTCCATCGGTTCCTTGCTGGATAAGTTGTCGACGCTGTTGCAGCTGCTGATTTGTCCTCACGGCAATGGGATCTGTTTTTGCTCAACCGCGGCATCTGGCAGGGCCGCTTTGACACGCTCGATCGGGATCTTGGGCTGAAACGTCGGCAGCCATCGCAACTCACCCTTGCAGGGGACGATGCCTTCATAGAGCTTGAGTTGCTGTTCTGGCCTGATGATTCCGAGGGCCAACGTCAGGGGGATCCGGTGAAACGGATTGCCCAGTCTTTCCATCAGGGGGACCCGGAGCTGGGTTTCTTCTCCAGTGGCAGTTTTTCTCGGGGATCGCTTTACATTTCCTCCTGGTCCAGACCCTATGCCGAGTTCGGATTTCTCAGGCGCGATCGGCGCCATCGTCTGGTGTTGCTGTGGGACGGCAGCGGTCGCTTTGATCATGCCGTTCTCATACGAGAGCATCGCGCCGGTGTTGATGCCAACGAAGCTCCACCCTTGATTGCGGAGCAGCTCCTCGGTGGGTGGCATGGCCATCAGACAGTGCTGGAGCGCGATCAGTCGGCGGATAATCCGGTCATCACCCTTCATGAGCTGCAGATCACAAGTGAGATGCTGCAGGGTCTGCGCTGCTTGCCGGATGGCGGTGCCTTTCGCGCCCCGGACCCTGTGAGCGCGGGACACGGCTTTGAAATCGAAGCCTGGTGGTGCCCCGATCAGAAACGGTTGGAGCGTATTCAGCGTTGCTATGACCAGACCGGCAGTTGGATCTCCAGCCGTCATGTTCTGTTGCAGCGTTGATTGGTGACTTCATCGAAGGCCCTCGCCAGTGGTGCCATCGCCTTTTTGCTCGTGGCCATCGCTCCGGCGTAAGCCGATACCGCCCGTTTGCACTGCCATCTCCACGTGAAGTCGCCGGTGATGAGGCGGACTGACAATGCCGCAAACTTTCATTTCAGCCAGTCCCAGGGCAACGTCCACTTCGTGATGTATCCCGGAAGACGTGCACTACTGCAGTTCGACTTCCCAGCTGCCAATCAGAAGGTTTCGAACCGACGCTTAAATCATGAAGATGGGATCAAGTTCACAACCCCAGTTTTCTCACTCAGGTTGTTCTTGGCTGATCCAGAAACCAACCACCGCTTTTAAATCGTGCTTGGCAGGGTTGAACCCAGGCGCTCCATCGCTTCCCGAAGTCGGTGAAACGCTCTAGGTTGAAGGCGTCGCTGGATGCGCAGCAAAACGTGATCGGCAATGCGTTGCATCGCCACCATCTCGCCGGCATTTTCAGGAGCGTATACCGCTTGTGGGCGTTGCAGCAGGCTCTTGTCCTGCACAAACACCTCCTTCCAGCGTCGTCCCCAGACCGCCTCGGCGAAGAGGTTGTTGTTGTTCTTGAAGTGGCGTTGCACGACCCTGGCGAGATCCAGGTCGAATCCCCAATAGCTGCCATCGTGCCAACGGCGGAAGCTCTGCTCCAGCGGAATGATCGCTGAGGAGTTTTCAATCACCCGATGGCTGATGCCATGACGGGCAAGGCGCAGTCCCACCTGACGCGCCAGCCAGGTGGCCCTGGGGCCAGGGCTTTGATTAAGAGCATCCGACCGACTGGCGGCCCAGGGCAGGTGAGGATTGAGATCGAGAGTTCTCAGCAGCTGTCGCAGTGGGTCGGGGTCCGTCTGGCGAAAGGGGATAAAGCGCACATCCAGTCCGCGCTCGCGTTCCTGCAAGAGGTCTGCGAAATAACTCCAGAAATCGAACACATCACTGCGTTTGGCATTGGGCCCCGTGAACGTGCCGCTGGAGGGCAGCCGTCCCGCCAGCACTTCCTCCACATAGCTCTCAAAAGTTGTCGTCTGATAGAAGCGCTTCAGCGTGTAGGCGTAGCGGGAGTTGATGTAGTCGAGCTGAGATCGGATGAAGATCACAATCGTCAACTCATAGCCCTTCTCTCTGGCCAAGCGCCTCAGTTGGCGGATCGTCTTGCGTTGTGTGAGCCGAGGGGCGAACTGCTCGGCGCTCAGCAGCACATCGCCATCGCCACGGGTCATGACCTCCAGATAGTCACGCCAGAGGCACCAGTCCCCTTGGGCGATCGCTTTGGTGAGGGGCTTGAAATGAAGAAGGCCTTCCAGAGGGAAGCGGTAATGAACGTTTTCCTGCTCCAGCAGTGTTCGACTGCGCAGCAGCCGTGACTGGATGTCCGTGGAGGCGGTCTTGTGAGTGCCGGCGTGCAGGATCAACCGACGACGGCCGCCTGCTGAAGGAGTTGTCGTGGTCATGCCGGCCGCCAGCGTTTCAGCAACAGATACAACGTCGGTACCACAAACAGGGACAGCCATGAGGAAACCAGCAGGCCACTGAACACCACTGTGCCAATGCTGATCCGACTGGCGGAACCGCTACCCTGTGCCAGGAGTAGAGGTAGAAAGCCGGCCAGGGAGGTGACCGCTGTGAGCAGGATGGGCCGCATACGGTTCACCGCTGCTCCGAGGATCGCCTCTCGCAGCGCCAGCCCCTCCGCCAGCCGTTGGTTTGCGAATTCCACGATCAGGATTCCATTCTTGGCCGCTAGGCTCACCAGCACCAGCATTCCCATCTGCCCGTAGATGTCTAGGGGCATGCCGCGCAACTTCAAGCCAATCAGAGCCCCCATCAGAGCAATCGGCACGGCTAGCAGAATGATTATTGGGTCGATAAAGCTTTCGTAGAACGCCGCCAGCAGCAGGTACACCACCACCACGCCAAGGCTGAACAGGATCCAAGATGAGCGGGCTGCTTTCTGCTCCTCCAGTGCCAGGCCCGTAAAGGCAACGCCGATGTTGTTGCCCCCCACCGCATTGCCAGCGGCCTGGAGTTGCTGAATCGCCTGCCCGCTGCTCACCCCGGGAGACGGTACGGCCGTCACCGTGATGGCCCGGTTGAGTCCGTAGTGGCGGATGCCGTTGGCACCTTCCGTTCGGGTCAGGGTGGCCACGTTCTCCAATGAAACCAGCTCCCTGCTGCGGTTGCGCACCATCAAGCCGCTGAGATCCTCAGGCCCTATCCGGTTGTCTCCGTCGAGTTGCACGTAGATGCTTCGGATCCGGCCTCCTTCGTAGGTGTCGTCGATATAACGGCCGCCGATTGCGGTGCCGATGTCCCGCAGAACGGTGCTCAGATCGAGGTCGAGGCCGGCCAGAAGATCGCGATCGAGGCTGAGGCGCCAACGGGGAGAGCTGGCATCGAAACGGGTGCTCACCCGTTCAAAGCGGTTGCTGGCCTTGGCGGTATTGATGAAGCGCTGCGCCACGGCTTCGAACTCCTGCAGGCTGAGCTGGCCGCCGCTGCGGTCCATCAGTTCAAGCCTCAGGCCGGATTCGCTGCTGAAGCCCCGGACCGTCGGTGGGGTTGTGACCACCACGCGGGCGTCGCCGATGCGGCTACGGATGGCACGGTTCAGCCGTCGTTTCACGGCTTCACTACTTTGCTCGTGACCGGTGCGTTCCTCCAGCGGCTGAAGGCGTAAATAAAACGAGCCACGGTCCTCACCGCTCTGGCCAAAGGATTGGCCGGCGTAAAAGTTGCCCGTGCGCACCAATGGCTCTTCCGCCACCACGGCGCGAATGTTGTCCATCACCGCCACGGTGCGTTCCAGGCTGGCTCCCTCTGGCAGGGTGAAGTACCCACGGATCTGGCTCTGGTCTTCGTTGGGGATGAAGGCTGTGGGCATTGCCGCCAGTCCTCCGCCGGTGACGACAAGTCCCGCGAGCAGCAGCCCTAGCACAAGAGGGCCGCGTCGCAGCCAGAGCTCCAGCAAGTTTGAGTAGCGCTGTTGAAGATCCCCCATGCCCAGCCTGAGGTTGTTGCTGAGGCGACGCAGGGGTCCTGGCAGCTGACCCTTACCCGACTCGAGCACTCGGGCGCAGGCCATCGGGGTGAAGGAGAGAGCGTTGAGGGTGGAGAAGAGAATCGCGCCAGTGATGGCCAGGGCGATCGGTTGATAGAGCCGTCCAACGGAGCCAGGAATCAACAGCACCGGTACGAAGACGGCCGCTAGCACCAAAGAGGTGGTGACAATCGCTCCGGCCAGTTCGGCCATGGCGTCTTCGGCGGCGGCTCGGGGGGCATCTCCCCGTTCGATCCGGCCGGCGATGTCTTCACTCACCACGATCGCGTCATCGACGACGATGCCCGTGGCCATCACCATCCCAAACAGGATCAGGCTGTTGAGGTTGGAGCCGCCTAGCTTTACCAGTACCAGGCTGCCCACCAGAGCTACCGGGACGGCAAGGCCAGGGATCAGGGCCAGTCGCCAGCGCCCCAGGAACAGCACCAGTACCAGAAGCACCAGCAGCACGGCATCACGCAGGGTGGCGATGGTTCGATCGAGGTTGGCCTGGACGTTGTCAGCCACATCCACGATCATCGATGTCTCAATACCGGGCGGGAAGCTGGGTTCCAGTCGCTTCAGTTCAGCCTTGACGGCCTGGCTTACCTCAAGAGCATTGGCCCCATCCCGCTGATAGAGCCCCACGGCCACGGAGCGTTCCCCGTCGAGATTCATCGCCTGACTGCCGTAGCTGCGCTGTCCCAGCTCAACGCGACCCACATCCTTGAGTCGCAGCAATCCGCCATTGTCGAGGCGGCGCAGGATCAGGTTCTCGAAGTCCTTCTGACTCAGTAGCCGTCCTTCGGCGTCCACCGGCAGGCTGATCAGTTGGCCGTTCGGCGCCGGCAAAGCGCCGAGGCTGCCGATGGCTGCCAGCACGTTCTGCTCAGCCAGGGCGCGGCTGACATCTGAGATGGTGAGGTTGGCCTTTTCCAGACGATCCGGATCGAGCCAGAGGCGAAAGGAGAGTTCACTGCTGCCGAACACCCGTACATCGCCAACACCAGGTGTGGTGAGCAGTGATTCGCGCACGGATTGATCCAGCCAGCCGGCCAGAAAGGTGGGAACGTACTGGTCGGGTGGGTGGCTGAAGCCAAGGATCATCAGCAGGTCATCCGAGGAACGGCGCACCCTCAGGCCCTGACGGCTCACCGCCTTAGGCAGGCGGCGGGTGGCGAGGTTCACCTCGTTCTGAACCTTGATCGCATTCAGCTCGGGATCGCCTTCGCTGAAGCGCAGGCTGATGCTGGCCCCTCCCTGGCGACTGTTGGAGCTGATGCTTTCCAGTCCTTCCAGGCCATTGAGCTGTTGTTCCAGCACGGCGGTGACGCTCTGCTCCACCACCTCCGGCGACGCTGCCGGAAAAGTGGCCCCCACACTGACGCGGGTCGGTGCCAGCTGCGGCAGGTCTTCGAGTCCAAGTCCGGTGAGGGCCACCAAGCCCGCAAGCAGGATCAACAGGCTGCAGACAATGGTGAAGACCGGTCGGCGCAGAAACGGCTGGGAGAGCGACCGCACCGGGGGCGACTCGGAATGTCCTGAATCCTGACAGTTCAAACCCCCTGCTGTTCCAACAAGGGACAGCAGGGGGTCAGCGATGGGATTGGTCAGCTGAATCCCCGAGGACCGCTGAACCTGGCTTGATCAGCCGACGCTCCAGACGCCAGCAGCGATCTTGAACAGTTCTTGAACGTGAACCGTGTTGCAGAGGAACCAGGCGAACACGGCGCCGCCGCAACCACCCAACCAGAAGCCGCTGGTGAAGTCGGCCCAGCCGGTGCGGGTAAACAGATCGGCCGGTGGGTTCTCGACGGTGGCGTCGGCGGGTGGGATATTGGGCTGTTTGCCGGGCTGGTTGTACAGCAAGAAGAGCAGGCTGAGAATGTGAACGGCGCCGATTGCGGCCAGCAGACCTGCGGTCTGCTGATAGTCCGTGGCACGCAGGGGGCCACAGATGGTGAAGGGGCCGTACAGCAAATAGCCAAAGGCTGCACCGGTCTCCAGGCCACGGAAATTGGGGGAGATGCCGGGGCGGTAAAGGGGCAGGTTGTTGATCAGACCCTTGATGAAATAGCCGCTGTTGACAGGGGTGGCGAGGTTGCCGACGCAGGGGTCAGAGACGGGAGTGACAGTCATGGAAGTCGAATGCTGAGGGGTAGAAACGATCCGCAATCCGCGGTCACTCGGCGGCGGTGATCACTCGACCAACGAGGACGATGAACACTGCAGGGAAAACGATTCCGGTAATGGGCACGAAAATCGCAGGCAGCCAGGCAGCAGCGAAATCTCCAGTCATGTCGAGGCCAAAAGCTTCGCAGCTACTGTATAGATCACTGATCTGACGGTCTCTTTCAGGCCGCAACGGCGACATAAAAGTTCAATCCGCATGCAGAACGTTCTCGTCCCCGGTGCTGTCGTTCTTCTGACGGTGGTGCTCTGGCTGCGCCGCAAGCCGGTCAAGCCCATGCTCAGCAGCACTGACACCAGCACGGTGGCTCAGCTGAATCGGGCACAGCTCGAGTTGGTGATCGAACCATCCAGTCCCCTTAGCGCTGTTAAAGATCCTTTTAAGGGTTGGACGCCTCCTCAAACAGAGCAGGACCGTTTGGTTTTGCAGCAGCGGCTGCGGGAGCGCATGGCATCGGGGCCGGACCAACGGCTGGAAGCTGTGCGGGAGGCGGCCCTGTGGGGACATCTTTCCGTTCTGACGTTGCTCAAACGTGCCTTGCGGGACAGCGACTCCCGGGTCGTGGAAGCAGCGGCCCAGGCAATGGAGCCGTTCCGTAGGACGCCGCGTCGAGGACCTTCTCAGCTGGTCCGCCCGCCCCGCAATGTTGCGCGGATGCGGTAAATCGGTCGCCCCTGACTTTCGTGATAGGTGCGAATCAGCAGTTCGCCCAGCAGTCCGAAGCAGAACAGCTGGATTCCCGCTAGCCCCAGCACCACCGCCAGGGTGAGCAACGGACGGTTGCCGATGTCTCCTCCCATCAGCTTCACCGCCAGGAGATAGGTGCTGGCCAGCAAACTTCCGAGTATGGCGATCAGCCCTCCGAAGCCGAATACGTACATCGGACGTGTTAAGAAGCGCTTGATGAACCACACCGTCAGCAGGTCCATCAGCACCCGGAAGGTGCGGTCGATGCCGTATTTGCTGCTCCCGTACTGGCGGGCCCGGTGGTTCACTTTCACTTCCGAGATCCGGGCCCCCTCGATGAAGGCCAGTGCTGGCAGGAAGCGATGCAGTTCGCCGTAGAGGCGCATGTCTGCCAGCACTTCGCGTCGGTAGGCCTTGAGGGAGCAGCCGTAGTCGTGCAGCTTCACGCCGGTGACTCGTCCGATCAGGCGGTTGGCTATGCGAGAGGGCAGTTTGCGTTGCAAAGTAGCGTCCTGACGCTGATGCCGCCAGCCACTCACCAGGTCATAACCCTCCCGCAGCTTAGCCAGCAGCATCGGGATGTCCGAAGGGTCGTTCTGCAGGTCGCCATCGAGGCTCACGATTACGTCGCCTTGGGCGGCATCAAACCCAGCGGCCATTGCTGCTGTCTGGCCGTAGTTCTTGCGCAGCAGCACCGCCGCCAGTTCAGGCACCTCGTGGCTGAGCTGCTCCAGCACCTTGGCCGTCCGGTCGCTCGATCCGTCATTGACCAGCACCAGCTCGAAGCGTTCACCGCTGGGTCGCAGAGCCTGAAGCAACTGCTCCACCAAGTGGGGCAGGCTTTCCTCCTCGTTGTAGAGGGGCACCACCACGGACAGGTCCAGGGGTGTGCTCATGCCGCAAGATTGCTTATTTCTGCAACCTAAGCCGACATGTCCCACAGCTCAGCTGAGGGGTGTGCCGTCGTGACAGCGCATCACGCGACCTGCTCCCCGCAGTTCTCCCCGATAGTGGCTGGCGACAGGATGTTGATCTGCAAGGTGAAGACTGTCGACGCCGATTCCATTGCGGCCGTTCTCCCCGCCGGAACTGTGGCGGTATCGCCCCAAGCCCAGGTGGATCCCCACATGGGTGCAACGCCGCTTTGACCCGAAGAAGATCAGATCCCCCGGTTGCAGCAGCTGCAGTTGCCCCACCTGAACGGCCACAGGCTGGCAGAAACGCTCCTGCTGATAAGCGTCTCGTGGGATCCAGATGCCCTGGCTGGCAAAGGCCAGTTGCACCAGGCCTGAGCAATCCATATTTGGTTCGGTGGTACCGCCCCAGAGGTAGTGGTTGGGCTGCTTCTCGGCACGTTGGCTCCAGGCCAGGACCGCCGGCAGTCGCCGCTGGATTTCAGTTGCCGGCAGCAAGGTCGGTCGCCAGGCAGCCCGCTGCTCCGCTCGCCCGATGAGGGCATCGCGATCCATCCAGCAGCGGTATCCGTCCTCCAGCAGCTGCACCAACAGTCGATCTCCCCTGCGCTTCAGCAAGCGGATGCTGCGACCGCGGCGCCCCTGGGTGGTCAGGCTGTCGCCCGTAGGGCGCCCATAGCCATTGACGTTGCTCAGCAGGGTCCACTGCGTTCCCGGCTTGACCAGGTCGGGAGCCAGCAGGGTGTTTAACGTCGCCATGACCCGTCGCTGTCGCCATGACGTTCTACCGTCCAGATCCCGTCATGGCTTCGCATCTCGAGTTGGTGCTGGATCAGCTGGATGCTTCAGGGCGTCCCGGGTTGCGCAACAGCCTGTCGGTCACGTGGGTGCGCTACAGCGACGTTGGCCCACAGGCCGGAGAGGGCCGTGGTGCTTCTTGGAATCAGGAGCGTTGGCTTTACCCCGCTAGCGTGGTGAAGCTGTTCTACGCCGTGGCGGTCGAGTGCTGGCAGCAGCGAGATCTGATTCTCGACAGCGACGAACTCCAGCGAGCCATGCGCGACATGATTGCGGACTCGAGCAATGACGCCACGGGATTAGTGGTGGATCTGCTCACCGGCACCACCAGCGGCCCCGCATTGCATGGGGAGCGCTGGGAGCAATGGCAGCGCCAGCGACGGTTGGTGAATGACTGGTTGGCGACCCTGGAATGGCCGGAGCTCGATGGCGTGAACTGCTGCCAGAAGACCTGGGGAGACGGCCCCTATGGCCGGGAGAAGCGTTTTTACGGCGCAGACAATGTCAATCGCAATGCGCTAAGCACCGCCTCCACGGCCAGGATGTTGGAAGCGGTGATGACCGGCGTTGTTGTTTCACCCCCCGCCTGCAGGCGGTTGAGGGACCTGCTCAGTCGTTCTCTAGATCCCGATCAACGTCGAGCCGATCCGGAGAACCAGGTGGACGGATTCCTTGGAGCAGGGTTGCCTGCTGAGTCGCGCCTTTGGAGCAAGGCGGGGTGGATGAGTCAGGCTC
>QCSJ01000036.1 GCA_003211535.1 Synechococcus sp. AG-670-A05
CAGGAGTCCATTGAGGAACTAGCTGCATACCGAGAGAGACTTTTTCAAGATGTGGTCGGACTGGGAAGAAAACTTCGTCTTTCTCAGAAAAAAATCGATTCCACAGTCGCTGAGCATGCAGAGCTAAAGCGTCTGGACGAAGTTATGTCACAACTTGTTGCGCAAAGAAATTCTCAACAGTCTAAATCCTGATTTTAATTAGTTGGTTTGGTTCACCTTCTCGATAACCCCAGCTCTGCAAGTTCAATCTAATGTTTCCACTCCAGTCATATCCACCAATGACAATGGTGGATTTTTTCGAAGCAAGCCGTGGGACCTGGCTGAACCGACGTGCTGTTCATCATTTAGATCACCAGGATGATGAGGCAGCAGATTCTAATCTTGTTATCGAACCATTTAATACCGATGATCCGGCTGTTCGAAGGATCTGCGAAGCCCTTAACATCGACATAACTTACAGTACAGGAGGGGCAAGATTTTTCTGGGAAAGCAATATTAAAAAAGGAGTGCGTAATGATGACTATGCCGCCGTTGTGATTGATGTACCCAACCAAGATAATTCTTGCAAGGGTTTTTTACTACGAGACGTTGGATATGTTGAGAAGCAGGCTGTACTAAGTACTTACTCCTTTACTGAGGACGGTATGCTGACAATCACTACACGATACGACACGAATATTGGAATTGAACGATGCTGGTTTGTGACTGACCAAATCCGCATTCGTGTCAGTTCTGTCCAGTGCTTAGATGGTGTTGCAATGACTACCTACTGCACTGAATTTCGCTGCCCAACAGATGCCGATATCAACGCCTTATCTGAGCATGCCAGGCAGATCGCTTGTTCGACTGCATCCATTGGAGCTTAACCTTCATGTTTGATCCATTTCTTGATGAATTACAAACTGGAATTCAAGCCCGCGGTGGCATATCAGTTGAAGTCCCTGCCGGCCTGGAACACAATCAATCCCAGAAGGGTTCCAGCACGATTAAAAGCTGGCTTTGGCAAGTACCAGGTTTTCGTCGCTGGCGTGTCACCCGACTTGATGCAGGTGACAGCCTTCAAGTTCTGAATTCCGTTGCATATCCCGATTTCGATTTAGACCATCCCTTGATGGGTATTGATTTGCTGTGGTTCGGCGCACGTCAAAAGCTAGTTGCAGTTCTTGACTTTCAACCACTGGTTCAAGATCAAGACTATCTCGATCGTCATTTTGATGGTCTAAAAGATCTGAATGCTCGTTTCCCTGACCTAAACGGGGAAGAAACGATGCGATCTTTCGATCCAAATCAGTACTTTTCATCCTGGCTACTTTTTTGCCGCGGAGGTTCTGAACAGGCTGATACGTCACTGCCACAAGCCTTCAGCGCCTTTCTGAATGCCTACTGGTCCCTACACGACGAAGCTTCCAAAGAATCATCCTCAATCGCACCCGAAGATGTAGAACGGCTTCAAAACGCTTACGACGTCTACAGCGCCGAACGGGATCCAGCCCACGGATTGTTCACTAGTCATTTCGGCAAGGACTGGTCCAACCGATTCCTGCACGAATTCCTCTTCCCCGCCAGTCAGCCCGCATGAGCCTTCATCTCCGCAAGTCCAGCCTTGATCCAGTTCAGATTCCGGGATGGCGGTGGCAACCCTTTCTAGATGAAGCCATTGCTGCACTCAAGCCGTTCAACCCATCTCCCTATCCCGTAGCGGAAACGTTTCTGCAAAAGGAGGGCAGCACCGGTTCAAAAGCAAAACCCGTTCCTGTAACCACTGCCACTTGGGCCTGTTCCACCGACAAGTTGCGTCAGGTGCGTTGTGCCTGCGTTGAAGCAGGCATGGCTGCGTCAGTCCTTAATTTTGTGATCAATCCGAGCTGTCGGTTCGACCTGCCGTTCTTCGGAGCCGATCTGGTGACACTTCCAAACGGCCATTTGCTCGCTCTGGATCTGCAACCGGTTGACAAGGCTGACCCTAATCACACCGAGCCCGTGTGGGAGCGATTGATACCGGTTTTCAATCGCTGGCAAGCCGAACTGCCCGATGGCGGCCCCATCCCAGAAGAAGCCCAACCGTATTTCTCACCGGCCTTTCTCTGGACCCGAATCCCGCTTGGGGAGGAGGGGGATGCGCTGATCGAGCGCGTCATCCGTCCGGCCTTTACGGACTATCTCAAGGTATACCTCAACCTTGTGGCTGATGCGCAACCAGTGAACAACGAACGCACAGCATTTCTCCTTTCAGGCCAGAAGCGCTACACCACCTATCGCGCCGAGAAGGATCCTGCCCGTGGCATGTTGACGCGTTTCTACGGAAGCGAATGGACGGAGTCCTACATCCACGGCGTGCTGTTCGACCTCGAGGACCCTGTTACAACTCCCTTGTCGTAGCAAGGGAGTTAAGCATTATGAACAGCCGTCGAAGCGCCCGCCTGGCCTTGGCGAGAATCGCCTTGTCGGGATGGAGGCAATAGCCTTTGACCATCCCAATTGTCTGAGATTCCCTCCAGACGTAGTTCACAGGAACAACAACCATGTTCGACGCCTTCACCAAGGTTGTCGCCCAGGCAGATGCCCGGGGACAATTCATCAGCACCAGCGAGATCGACGCCCTCGCTGCCATGGTTTCTGACAGCAACAAGCGTCTGGATGCCGTGAACCGCATCACCAGCAACGCCTCTGCGATTGTTGCCAATGCGGCTCGCGCTCTGTTTGCACAGCAGCCTGCTCTGATAGCCCCCGGCGGCAACGCATACACCTCTCGCCGCATGGCTGCTTGCCTGCGCGACATGGAGATCATCCTTCGCTACGTCACTTACTCCGCTTTCACCGGCGACGCTTCCGTGATGGAAGACCGTTGCCTGAACGGCCTGCGTGAGACCTACCTAGCTCTTGGCACCCCTGGTGCTTCGGTAGCAGCTGGTGTCAATCTGATGAAGGATTCTGCTCTTGCAATGATTCTCGAGGCTGGCACCTATTGCAGCTCCGGCGACTGCACAAACATCGCCAATGAAATAGGAACTTACTTCGATCGCGCAGCAGCGTCCGTCGCCTGATTCAAGACTCAGTTAATCGAAGTCTTTACACCTTCTTAGAACCATGAAAACTCCCCTCACCGAAGCTGTTGCAGCAGCTGATTCTCAGGGCCGGTTCCTGAGCAACACCGAAGTTCAGGCAGCCTCTGGTCGTTTTAATCGCGCCAAGGCCAGCCTCGAGGCAGCCAAGGCTCTTACCACCAAAGCAGACAGCTTGGTGAATGGCGCCGCTCAAGCTGTCTACACCAAGTTCCCTTTCACCACACAGATGGAAGGCGCTAACTACGCTTCCACTGCTGAAGGTAAAGCCAAGTGCTCCCGTGACGTCGGCTACTACCTGCGCATGATCACATACTGCCTTGTATCAGGCGGTACCGGACCCATGGACGATTACCTAATTGCTGGTCTGGCCGAGATCAACCGCACCTTTGAGCTGTCTCCAAGCTGGTATGTCGAAGCTCTCAAGCACATCAAAGCAAACCATGGCTTAAGTGGGGATGCTGCTTCTGAAGCTAATAGCTATATTGATTATGCAATCAATGCTCTGACTTGATCAATCAAGTTAGCTTTAACCAAGTAAGTCCCCCTTGAGGGGACTTTTTTTGTTTGACGGATAGGCGCTATGCAACCTTCTCTAAAACGATTTCTCAATCAGCTCTGCGGCGAGTTCAGCAATCAGCAACAAGCTCTGGATAATCCACCATTTTTTGCTCATATCTATATTCGCTATTGCCCAATCGAGCATCTTCAACCAGGAACAATACTAATTAACCAGAGCTACGCAATTGACCCCACAACTCCCTACCGTCTAAGAGTTATCAAGGCAGAAAAACTAGAGTCGGGAATCATCAAACTTTGGAACCATAAATTTCGAGAGCCAAATCGTTTTGCATCGGCAACATTTGACCGATTACAGCGACAGGAGATCAGCGAAAGCGATTTAACATGCCTGGATCAATGTCACTATCAGGTGACAGAAAGCGACGACGGATATCATGGCAAATTAGAGGAGGGCTCTCGCTGCATCGTTCACAGAGACGGCAGAGATACAATTTTAGTCAGTACGTTCCATTTGCAAGGCGACGCCTTATCAACACTAGATCGAGGCTATGATCTTGAGACGAGCGAGCGCCGCTGGGGAGCCATTGCAGGAGAATACTGCTTCAAAAAATCAATTTCTTGGATTGCTGATTGGAATTAAGTCATTCATCCTGGGCCGCACATTTTTCGTAGTTACGGCAAAGTGTCAATGCCCGCGTTGTTACAAGAACCCTTTTAGACTAAACTAAAATTTTTGTCCTCGAAGCGCTACAAACTTGATTTCGATCAATTCACTACAATCAGCACTCGAAGCTCTCGATCATGAAGACGCGGGCATTAGGTACCACAGCGCCTGGTGGCTTGGGAAACACAGAGCCGTGGAAGCTGTGCCGAAACTTGTGGAGTGCCTTAGCGATGAGAGAGAAACAACATCTACAGGAGGATATCCTCTTAGAAGACAAGCCGCAAGATCACTTGGCATGATAAAAGATTCATGCTGTTTACCAGAACTCCTCAAAACACTTGAAACAGATGACGTACAACTTCACGAGGCAACACTTAGAGCACTGATTGAAATCAAAAGCGATCAATCCACATACTCACTACTTAGCTACCTTGAAAGAAATATTGAGAATAAGCCTATAGAAGCCCTTATCGAAGCCCTAACAGAACATAGAGCCTGGCAAATTTCCGAAAAAATAAGGCCATTCCTCAGCTCTGAGTCGGAGAGAGTCGTGAGCTCAGCAGCAACCTTCTTCTTCAGCTGCACAGGAGAAATGATCTATTTGGACAAAATTATTTCACTACTCGATCATCATAATCGCTTCGTCATGCAATCTGCTGCGTTCGACCTAGCTCGGATCGGAACAATAGAAGCAGCAAAGCCAATCTTGAAATCCAAGGTTCCCAACAACATCAAAATGTTTGCCATAAAGAGTATTCTAAGCAAATCACTTAAAGGAGAAAGCAAGACAATGTCAACTCCACAACCTGAACAAAAATCAATTCACAACTCTCTTTTTCAGAAGCTTGATAATCTGGTTAGACAAAACTTCTCAGGCAATCTCTTGATTGACCAAGACGAGCAATCAGCAGATAACCAAATAGAAGGAGAGCAGCTAACACAAGACGAGTTTCTTGCCGATGCGTTCAAGAATCTCCGAGCACCGTCTTTGGCATCTAGAGAAGCAGGAATCGAAAAACTCATTCTTAGCGCAGACAGCTTCAAGATCAACCTTCTCGATCTGTACTTTTCGGAATCCGATCAGGACATCAAAATGGGATTGATCAAGGTCATGGCCGTCCTGAGAAGACCTCTCTACGCAAAAGCATTTATTGATGCAATTGGAGTCGAAATCGGCAATCATTGCCAGGGCAGTATACGTCGCGTCGCAGCATGCGCCCTTGGGGAAATCAAATGGAGCGACAAGGGCGGATCAGAAGCATTACCTGCGATTATCAAAAAGCTGGGCTGGACTCTTCAGTCACCAGAAGACTGGGGTTTGCGCTATGGCGCATGCTTGGCCCTAGAAGGAATTGGCGGTGCCAGTTCTATTGAACTTTTAATTAAAGCCAAAACAAAAGAAATAGATCCAGTTCTCTCGACGCGCCTTGAGAAGGCATTGCTAAAGACAAATAATAGATCATCAAATCATTCCGTCGGGAAGAAAAATACCGCTGTAAGATAATGATGAAAGTACTTTTCGTCTGCCTTGGCAACATCTGCCGCTCACCGGCGGCCGAAGGTGTCTTCCTGCATCTGCTTAAAGAACGAGGTCTCAGCAATCAGTTCCTGGTGGATTCCGCCGGCACCGGCGGCTGGCATGTGGGCAACCCCGCCGATCGCCGTATGCAGGCGGCTGCTAACCGCCGCGGCATTCAGCTTCCCAGTCGCGCTCGCCAGATCAGCTTTGACGACTTCTCGGAGTTCGACCTGGTGCTCACTATGGATAACGCCAATCTCACCGCTGTTCAAAGCCTTGCCCGTAAAGCCGGCGCCAGAGCCACGGCAATGATCCAACCGATGCTCAGCTACGCCCATCGGTTCTCTGAAACTGAGGTCCCCGATCCCTATTACGGGGGCGAGGCAGGTTTCGAACATGTGCTGGACCTACTTGAGGACGCCTGCGTCAACTTGTTGGACGAGCTCAGCCCGCAGGCGTAGGCCAGGCTTCCTCAGCCACCCGAGACCGGAACTGCGTCACCAGGGCTTCGATCACAGCGTCGATGCTCATGCCATCGGTCACAAGCTCCACAGCATCCTTCGCCTGCACCAGAGGTGCTTCTTCGCGCGTGCTGTCGAGATGATCTCGTTCGGCAATCTGTGCCTCGAGCACAGATCGCTCAGGCACCGGAAACCCCCGCTGCTTCAGATCCAGAGCGCGACGCCTGGCGCGTTCGCCCACCGTGGCCGTGAGGAACACCTTGAGATCAGCGTCCGGGAAAACAGCGGTGCCTATGTCGCGACCTTCTGCCACCAATCCACCCCTGGCACCCATCGTTTTCTGTTGAGCCGTAAGCGCCTGCCGCACGCAACGGTGCGCTGCAACGCCGGATACCGCGCCCGTCACCTCAGGAGAGCGGATCGCCTCACTTACATCCTCGCCATTCACCAACACTTGCTGACCACGGCCAGGCAATGACCGCAGCTGCAAATCCAAGCTTTGGAGCAAAGGTTCAATAGCTGCAGCGTCGATGGGGTCAACACCACTCTTCTGCACAAGCCAGGTCACCGATCTATACATCGCACCGGTGTCGAGGTAGATGAGGCCCATCCGCTCCGCAAAGGCGCGGGTGACGGTGCTTTTGCCAGCACCGGCAGGGCCATCAATGGCAACGAGAGGCTGGCGGGTCATCAGAAAGACGTGATCGATCAAACGGGTCGTCCCACAGCGCACCGCCGCGGCCAGCAGCGAGATGGCTGTTTTAGAACCACAGGGCTGAAGCGTGAAGGGATCGACCCTCTCTACATACTCCACCTCCAGCCCAGCTCTCTGGAGACGGTCTCGCACAGGGCCCATCACATCATCTTGAGGGTCCACAGAACGCAGAGCGGTCGACAGGCCGGCGGCCTGTCGACGCTCCTCGACAGAGAGGTATTGGTTTCGGGAACTCAGGGCAAGACCATCGATTTCCCGAACGGTGGGGACCCCTTGAACCTTCACGGGCAACCGCAGGTCCGCCACAAGGCGGCGAAGAATCATGTACTGCTGCCAGTCCTTCTCTCCAAGCCATAGACAGGCTGGATTCACGAGCACAAGGAGGCGCGCCACAACAGTGACCACACCATCGAAGTGACCGGGGCGGCCAGCTCCACAGAGACTCTGCTGAAGTTCAAAAGGTGCCTGACGGGTCTGCACAGCCTCCACACCATCGGGATAGATCACCTGGACGGGTGGTGCCCAAAGCGCCGCTGCTCCGCATCGCTCAGCCAGCGAGAGATCGGCCTCCAAGGTGCGGGGATAACGGTCGAAATCCTCCCCTGGACTGAACTGACGTGGGTTGACGAAAATACTCACCAACACAGGGCCCTGCTTGGCAGCACAACGGATCAGCTCCCCATGCCCCCTATGAAGTCCGCCCATGGTGGGAACGAACTGAAGGGGCTGCCCAAGGCTAGAGCGAAACGCATCCAGGTCTGCCTTGGTTGAGAACAGAAAAGTGGTCAGCGCAGTACCTCGAGCTTGACCTGGGCGATACCGGAACTAATTAGCCCAAGCTTAGAGGCCGCTCCGTGGCCAAGATCGATCACGCGGTGATACACAAAGGGGCCTCGGTCGTTGATGCGGATCACCGCCGACCGACCATTTTGGAGATTAGTCACCCGGACCTCGGTACCAAAGGGGAGAGTGCGATGAGCCGCCGTCATCGTCCCAGGGCGGTAGATCTCGCCGTTCGCCGTGTGGTTTCCATAAAAACCAGGGCCGTACCAGCTGGCTTCTCCGGTAATGACCAGCACCACATCAGGAAGCACTTTCAGTTTCGGCTCTGGCAGCACCGCCACGGGAGTCGGATCAACGGGTTCATTGATCTCTTCCGAGGTCAGGACGGCGTTGACGTTGCGATCATCGCCACTGTCCGGATCGAGTTCGTCTTGAACCGACATCTCGGAACCAAGAACAGGAGCGTTAAGGGATTCAACGTCGGCATCGGAATCGACAACTAACCCAATCGGATCGATGGGATCAAACAAGTCCTGATCCTCAAAATTCTGAGCACCGACCGGGAAAAAAGCGGTACTGGCTGAAATTGCGCCGCACAGGCCAAGAAGAGTTAAAACAAGACGCATCACGGTCGATTTGCGGACTCCCGGGAACATGTCTAGGGAGTAATGCAAACCTCAAAAAGCTAGGGCACCTAAACTAAGAAGTTGACAGAAAACACAAGAGTAGGCACCAGTCGAGCGGCTGGCACAGCAAATCCGGATGGCAGAGACGGGGCCCGGTCGCTCACAGGCAGGCCCCCCGCCGACCTCTAGCAAGGGCATCAGCCAGGCTTGGTCGGATGATCAGGGAAACTGATTAACGACTGATCCGACTCGTTGACCGTCCCAAGGTCACTTGAGTTGCAGGATCAATACAGCTCCTTCAGCTCATGGACTACAAGAGTTCTGGCGTGGACGTCGAGGCCGGGCGCGCCTTCGTTCAACGGATCAAGTCTTCGGTCGAAGCAACGCACCGCCAGGAGGTAGTTGGTGGACTTGGGGGCTTCGGAGGAATGATGCGACTGCCGGCTGGACTGAAACAGCCCCTGTTGGTTTCCGGCACGGACGGCGTCGGAACCAAACTCGAACTAGCACAGGACCATCAAGCCCACCACAACATTGGGATCGACCTGGTGGCCATGTGCGTGAACGACGTCATCACCTCCGGCGCACAGCCGCTGTTTTTTCTCGACTACGTGGCCACAGGCGCGTTGAGTCCTGACGCCATGGCTGAGGTGGTTGAGGGAATCGCTGACGGCTGCCAGCAGAGCGGCTGCTCGCTGCTCGGAGGAGAAACAGCCGAAATGCCCGGCTTTTACCCAGCGGGTCGTTATGACCTGGCTGGCTTCAGCGTTGCTGTGGTGGAGGAGAGCGAGTTGATAGATGGGCAACAGGTTCAAGCCGGCGATGCCGTGATCGGCGTGGCCAGCAGCGGCGTCCACAGCAATGGCTTCAGCCTGGTGCGCCGGGTGCTGGAACAGGCGGCAGCGGATCGGTCCACCCGGTACGGTCCGGATCAGCTACCCCTGATCGATGACCTCCTGAAGCCAACCCAGCTTTACGCCTCGCTGGTGCAGCACCTGCTAAGCAGCTGCGTCCCCATCCATGCCATGGCACACATAACCGGTGGAGGACTGCCGGAGAACCTCCCCCGTTGTCTGCCAGCTGGATGTCGCGCCCAGGTGAACCCGACCAGCTGGCCTCGCCCCCCCTTATTCGACTGGCTCCAGAGCGCAGGCGGCATTCCGGAACGGGACCTCTGGCACACCTTCAATCTCGGGATTGGTTTCTGTGTCGTGGTGCCGCAGGATCAAACCGACCTGGCAGTCGCAGCCTGTCGTACCAAACAGCTACGGGCCTGGCCCATCGGCAGCATCGTGGAGGGAAACCCTGGAGACGGAGTCATCGGCCTCCCCAACTAGCGAGGTCATTGCATCACTCTCCAAAGAGATGCTTAGGCAAACCGGCCAAAGGGAAAGATTCGTTTAGGGTGATTTCAAGCACCTGGATTTTTAATCCGGACGCGGCGTCGATACTTCGGCTAACACTTCATGCCTTTTGATAGACCTCAGCGCACGACGCGCAGAAGATCCTCTGCTGGGCCTACTCCCCCACGTCGTCCAGTCATTCAGGCCCACGAGCGTTCCAATGGCCACCGACAATCACCCCGACCGACCTTTCTCACCCTGAGGGACCACGGAAAGGTCTATGTGGCTGATATGCCTGACCTCTCCGATGGCCAATTAGCTCACATCGGTAAGGAAGCTCAGGAGGTTCTTGACAGCCTCGAGCGGCGCATCCATGAACTCGAACAAAGTCTCAGCCAGAGCCCGCAGGACCGGGACACGCTGATAAAGGCCTCCACAAAACGGGAAGTCACGCTGCGTTTTCTGCGCGCGATCGACGAGGAAAAACAACTCCGCAGCAACAATCCAGCTCTGCGATCTGCAGCTGGAGAATCGCTGCCCAGAACCTTCCTCGAGGTCGCCAGGCACCGTCTGCCGGGGACCACCTTTGATTCGCTGCTCCAGGAAGCGCTCAAAGCCTGCGAGGACAGTCAGGCAGCCGCAGCCCACGTTTCGCCACCCGAACGGAAGAATGTCATCCCACTTCGCAGTGATGACAGGGCTGACAGCCTTCCTGTTGTGGTGAGCCCCGCTCCGGACAACGTCGCTGAGGCCTGATCGCTCACTCGCTCTGAAAGGGGTTGGACGGTGTGCGCACGGTGCACTGATCTCTAGCCAACGTCAGCTTATTGATCTCCTCAAGGGTCAGGGACCATCGGAGCGCCTGGGCAACATCCATGGCCTGCTCCGGGGATCTGAGACCTGGGATCGGCGTAGTGCCCTGGGCTCGACACCAATTGAGTGCCACCTGTGCCATCGAAACATTGCGGTTGCTGGCGATAGCGGCGATGACGGAACGGAGGGAGCGGCTGGCCGGCAGTAATCTGTTGATCAGCTGTCGACGCAAAAAAGTACGCGGCCGATATTCCGCGGCTGGCGGCAGCGTTAGCACACCGAAAGCGAGGGGGCTGTACGCCAATACCTCAATGCCGCGCTCACGACAAAGCTTTCGCAAAGCATCAGCCTTGGAATCTCCTGGAGATAGCAGGGAGTACTGCACCTGCACACTTCGCAGAGGAACCCCTCGCTCCATCAGGCGTTGATGCATCCAGGCCAGCCGTTTGGGGCCGATGTTGGACAAACCGATTTCGGTGACGGAGCCATCGAGAACGCGGTCTGCCAGACCATCGAGAAGCTGCATCTCCTGCCAGGGGGCGTAGCGGGCCGTGCTCCAGTGCAATTGCACGCGTCGCAGATGGCCCTGAAGTCGCTGGCGACTGGCCTCAAACGCCTGATCCAGGCCCCGACGACCTAGCCGCCAGGGGAAGGGCGCCAGTTTGGTGGCGATGCACAGCTCAGTCAGTCGCGCCCTAGGAAGACGGGCTGCGAACTGCCCCAGAAGCAGCTCACTGCGTCCATTGAGCCGGCCAGTGCCGTAGGAATCAGCGGTGTCGATCAGGCCAAGACCTGAAGCGAGGGCCTGGCGGAAAGTCTCCTCCAGACGGCCATCATCCAGTTCGGCCTCGTACCCCCACAACAGTTGATTGCCCCAGGCCCAGGTCCCGAATCCGATGCCGTTCAACGTGTCCTCTGCTTTCCCCGTCATGATCGCCACATCGACGGAGACTCATGACTGCCCCCCTGACGGCCCCTTCAATGCCCACGGCCCATTCAGCGACGTCGGAATCGACGGAACCTTCTGAGGAACGTGTCCTCTGCCAACACTGCCGACGCACGGCCAGCAACGGCATCCGCTGCCTCGGGATGTGCGTCGCCGACAGTGAATACTAATGCTGTTACCGCTGCTGTTTGTGCTGATGAACATCGAAGTTGCCAGCAGCGAAGCCGCTGGCAACAATCGTTTCGGCCGGTTGGACACGACTGTCTCCAGCTGTCGCATCACCCATTCGGAGCGCTCCATGGGCTGCAGACGGCTGCAACTCGCCCAGACCAGCTCCATCGGGCTGCGCATCCGCTTCATCGGTGAAAGTCCAGAGGAACCTGGCAGGACTCATCAGCTCACCTTCGTGACAGGGCCGGGCTCCGGGGATCCGGTTTTGAGTTGTAAGAACGGCCGCTGCAACCTCGCTGCAACCAGCTGGAGCGGACAGATAATCAGCCGTTCCTGGGTCTTCTTCGGTGCACGCGGTCTACCGATCGGCCTGCCGAGTAGTCATCCGACCCAAGGACGATGTGCAATCAGCGATGGGCGCCTCAGTTGCCAGAGTCAAACCCGTGATGGACTGAATCTGAGCGCGGAGACTCGACTGTGACGAACAATCGAAGGAGGCTCCCAGATTCGAACTAGGACTAATTATTAGAAACCCTTCAATTCAAGACATTTTTCAAACCACAAATAGCATTCCTAAAGCATTTTTTATTACACCTGACTTACTGTCCCGATATAAAAGGGTTTAAAACGGGACCTTGCCTCACGGCTCCGCAGGTAGGTCAGTTCGTTGCCCCAAGAACTCCCTGAAAACTGGAAAACCCTGAATGTCGCAAAGGACCTCCGACTGCGTGGTTCCTACCCGCAGGACCTACGGATCAAGCGCAAAAAGTTGGGGACCCTCCTCGCTCAATAGTCCCCGAAGAGGAGGACGACGACAGAGAGGGCAATGGACCCTCCAAAGGGAGCGGAATCAGCGGACGCAAGCAACGACGCCCGAAGGAGCGCCGAATGTGGACGCATGACCCGTACGAGGCAGGCAGGAGGGCGCTTGAGTGGGTCCTGGAGAATCAGCAAAAGTCCAGGGCAAAATCTGACGAAGAAGCGCAGCAAAAGCAGTTCGCTCTGGGGATCTACTGGGAACGCTGGTTCGCCAAGGAGAGCAGCAAGCGGCAGGGAACTAGAGTCGAGGTGCGCTGGAAAAGGGATGAGTCCCTGAAATGGGAAGACGAGGGATATGGGATCAAGCACCAACCCTGGGCGCAGAGGAAAGTTGAGCGAATCACCGCTGGCGACTTCGAGGACTACTGGGCGGTGCTGGACCAGCGGAAAACGGACACCAACGACATGAGCGGGACCAAGAAGCAGCAGAAGACGCTGATCCGAAAACTGCTGAAGGAAGCACGCTCCGACTTCCCCCATCTGGAAATCCCCGATTTCCCTGAAATCAGCACGAAGAAGAAAAAGATCCAGTACATGGAGCGGGACGAGTGGAATCGCCTGATGGGAAAGGTGGTCGAACTATCTGATGGTGCTGCCCGCCAAGACCTCTCAAAGGAGGACTACTAAGCATTACCAACTCACCGCTCCCTCGCCAAGAACCCGAGGAACTATGTGGATCTCTACGACACCCTCAACTTTATGTGGTTCTTGCACCTGCGGGCAGAGGACCTGCCTCGACTACATGCCAATGATTTACTTATAAAGGAGACGAAGTCGTCTGCGACCTGGAAATCACCAAGGGAGACCGAGATAGGCACAGAACCACTCACTACAGACAAGACGCCGTGTCGAACTGGCGTCGGATGAACTTCCGCAGACCAAAGGGTCTGCTGATCTTTCCCCACACCAAGGAAACGGAGGGAGAAACATCCTCAACGCTCATTCGGAACTGGAACAACCTTTTGAAACACGCTCTCGACGCCTGCGACCCACCGATTCCGTCAGAAGGGATAAAGGTGACGAACATTCGCCACACCGCCTTCCGCCTGACCATGGAGGAAGCACATGAACTGGGGCAAGAACCTGGAATGCATGCCTTTGCGGTGAATGGACTGACTTCGTCAGAGATGGTGCGAGCGAACCATCAACCAATTATCGAGGAGGAAGTAACCGTCAAGAGGACCAGGGCAAAAATCAAATCTGGTGCCTGGTCCCTTCAGAAACGGGTATCGCTGGAGGACGAATGAAGAGCAAAAACCTGCAGACCACCCAGCGGAAGCGCCTGCTGATCCTGGTGACCATGCTGGCGATTGCTGGTCTATGCCGCTTTTTCTCCCCAGCAAGTCGGGTGTGTTGCGGTGCTCTGGGAGCGATTAGAGGGGGATGGTTTGGCGCTCCATGTCTGGCAACAGATCCCAGAAACCCATGAACAATAAAAACCTCCAGGCCAAACAGAGAAACCGGATGGTTACCCTAGTTTCCCTGCTGGCGATTACTGCCATATGCCGCCTGGTGTTGCTGCCACACTTCTGATTACTAACCTCTCGCTACTTAGATCGGCTGTATCCGTTCCCGACATATATTGATCCACCGGAACATGACTTGCCGCTGTTGCCTCCAGGAAGGAAGACCTGATTCGCTTGGCCCCCTGAAGACATAAAAGACATAAAGAGCAAACCAGTGAAGAATAGAAACGAATGCATTACGCGTCAATAAATTCACCTCAATCTTGCAAACCAATTACATCCTCAACCTTATGGAGAGGTTGATGCGAGTAGAAGAAGAGTCCAAAGAGTCTGAGCTCAACTCCAGTCCCATCCCTCAAAGAGAAATCTCCGAAGAGTCTTTATCTAGGTCTCCATTGGATCCATCAGGGTGATAGACACCCCTGAAGCAACCGTGTTTGAAAGGGTTGTAGTTCCTTGCGTTGTCAACACGACCACCTATGAAGGTCTGTCAATCTGGTCTTTGACCTGAATCCCGGTAGTCAGTCTGCATCGACCGTTCCTTCTTAAACTTGATCTCGTCGAACTTCAGACCCATCCGTTTTCGGATCTGAGTAGTGACCTGTTTGGTATTCTCTTATCCCTTCAAACCCCTCTTGAGGACTCTGTTAGGGTTGACCGGCAAGATGTAGAAGGACAACTCGATGTCCTCCCGTAAAACCAATTCAGGAATGAGATAGAGACGTTTACAGAGTTCGACAGTCCACTCCACCATTTCGTGAAATGGATGGATTCCACCGACACCAATCAGATTTCCAGATTCGATGTCAGTGCAGGATCAGAAGGAACCTGAACATCAGAGATGTCTCGAACTTTGGTCAGAGCTTACGTTCTGATCTGATTCATAAACTTATCGCCTTTTTAAGTTTCTTCTTCTTGGGTTGATAAGTGTCGTCACACAAAGTCCGATCACTTGACTCCTGCTCAAGTCGTTTCTATTCTTGAGCTTCACCGTCTCGATGATTAGAACGTAGACTGTTGTAGACCAGATCTCTACGGGTAGCTGTCGTCTTCTTCTTCATTGATCTTCCTCTATTAACTGGTTCCTGCTTTGATCTTGGAATATCTCATCAAATGAATCACTTGAATTCCTGGAGGAACTTCTCCATAGACCCAGTTGGGTGTTTCACCAATGGTTGAGCTCTAATGTACACATAGTTATGAATAAAAAAATATCTTGAATCATTTGGATTCTCGGGATTGATCAATGCATACTTTTACCCTTTAGGAAACTGGGAATACTGATACATATCCCTCTGAACACTATTCAACTCACGTCCTCCTGTTATAATCTTCTCGAGCAAGAGATTCGATATAATCATAGATGGCCCTGAATCGCCATTTCTTCATCATTTTCTTAACCATCCAAAGATGGAATGATGAACGCTTGGGTTGGATCATTTTTCTATCTACTCAAAAAATACTTCTACTTCTAACTTCAATAGTTCTTTTTTGTTGATCTATTGCACCCAAGGGGTATTCACGTTTCATGCTCTTTACCCTCAAACTCAATCAGTCGATCGATCCTGTAGATAATCCAGTTTCTAATGTTGAAGATCTAACTCATTTCCCCTAAGACCTTTTTGAACTGGTAATACTTTTCTGCAACCAATGTCTTAAGAAGTTGACCGAACCTATAGGAAAAGTGTATTGTAAAATCTTCCACCATATTCTGAACATTAGTTCCATAAGAACCTCATGAAACACGCTTCTTTGCCTATTTATTAATAGTTAGCTTGAGCAAACTAGCTTGCCTGCATAAATTTGGTTTGATCACTTTGCAAAACCTATAATAATTCGATATACAGAGGTCTAAGGCAGAAAGATCACTATATTTTTAATGAAAACAGGTCAATACTTAACCCACACTCTTTAGACGACTTTGTCCATGACTTGGCCCTGGAGAACCTCTTAAAGAACTCTGACGAATAATAATTTACTCCTACCACTATCCATAAGGCTTCATTTTTAGTATTGGCTGATTGCTAAGACTCCAAGACAAGATATAATCCATATGATTCTCATCAACCCTAACAAAAGTATTCTATTCGATTGCTGAAACGCTGTCAGCACTTAGTACCAGGGGTTATTCATATCAAATGTTGACAAAATAGGCGGCGGACAATGAAGCATAGATGATATTTGGTAACTAAATATAGTCTATTCTTTTTGTTTTGATCAAAAAATAGTGTTTCCTTTCTATATAGAAATGGGGAAACGAATCAACGGGAAAGAGATCACTGACAACTTCAATACAAGGAAGTCCTATCAATACTGTGTATGTCCCAAGTGCGGGAAGAAGGAGTCCTCATTCTATCCCAGTCGAAGAGGGGAGACTTACCTGTTCCACTGTCCTCTTCAGACTTGTTCTATGGGGTCTATGACCCTCCACAACCTGATCAAAGGTCACGGTGGATCAGACCTCTTCCAGAGGTGCAGGAAGGAGGAACCTTGTGGATGGAAGGGAATCAAGAACCGTCGATGTCCCGATCTATAAAGACACATATATACAAACAATACAATCGGACAGAACTGACATCAGTTCTCCGAAAGAGGAGGATTGACTTATGAACGGAAAACTACTGGTCAGCGGAATTTCCCTCTTCTTTCTTCTCTTCTTTCTGTATGAGTCTTGGATGATGCGAGCTCTTCATAACTAGTTGGGTTCAGAATTCATTGAGCGCTTTGTCTCTACTCTGACTGGTTTTGTGTATTGCGAGATTCAGGAGGAGTCGTTCATTTCTTGCTATCAAATAATTCGCGGAATCCGCGGAACATATTCCGTATCTTCTGCTGTCCTTCGACTGCCTCAACAGAGCACAACTTCGCCAGTCGCATAAGGGGATTTCCAGCAACGGTCTAGAACTTTGATTCTCCTGCCAAAGGTCCCTACCTATAGAACACATCCTGTTCCCTCGAATCGGAGCGGTCAGGGTTCTTGCTTGTGGCAAAACGTTCTCGAGGGCAATCTGCAAACGACCAGAGGTCCTGAACTGGGAGACCTGCTCTGCCTGACGCAGGTTCATCAACACACTGAATAGGAGTGGTCTTCCAGTCGCACTTCTGAACCCATGTCCTCTGTCTGACTCTGACCCTTATCCAACTGTCAGAGACCCCTCTGGCATGGATAGTTGCTCTGTTCCCATCAGGCATCTAGTACCGTATCCCAAGACGGGGGAAACGTGCTCCTGGGGCACTGAAAGAACTTGAGGAGTACTTAGGACAAAGGAGAGGAAGAGCGGTTCATCAATCCTCCATCTAACCAAAACCACCATGAGATCAAACTAGTACTGCGGATATGAGGCAAAGATCCTCCTCCGGGATGTGCTGCAAGACACATTGGATTCATCCCAAGGAGGTTTTTGTTATGGCGTACCAGAGACGCAAGGAATTCCTGAACCATTGTCAACCTGAAAGAGTGTGTTAAACAAGAAGCAAGCATTCTCTCTTCCCTCATGCTTACTGGTACTGAACTGCTCACCAAGGTCAAGGAACTTGGTGATGTCTCAAAGACCGAACTGGCGACCCAGTGCGGTTATGTCTCCAAGAAGAAGGATGGTGGAGATCGGGTTAACTTCACTGCCTTCTATGAGGCACTTCTGGGTGCAAAGGGCGTTGAGTTGGGCGGCAATGCTTCTGTCGGCGTGGGCGGTCGGAAGTTGTCCTACATCGCGAAGGTGCAGGGCAATGGCAACCTTTTGGTAGGCAAGGCATACACTACGATGCTGGGTCTAGAACCAGGTGCCGAGTTTGAAATCAAGTTGGGTAAAAAGGCAATCCGCCTGATCCCTGTGGGTGGTTCTGAAGAGGAGGAGTGATTCCTGACTCAGAGACGACAGTCTTGCCCCCATGGTTCCCATAGGGTCCATGGGGATCTTTATGAACCGATGCCTTATCAACCCTCCAAAGAGCATCTGGATAATCAAATCCCAAATGCTTTCAAGACGATCAACGTAGTGTTGAAGGATCTTCGAGCATCTACTGGTGCCGATGAGAGGTATATCAGCATGATGTTGGATGCCCTGGCACGGGATTGGGAGCAGAAAAGCACCTCTCGTGAGGGTTTTGGGTTTCGCTAAAATCCATTATGACCCTACTTACTCTTTAATGGATTAAGTGATTAACGCATTCAAAGTCCCATATTAGAAATCTGGATGGCTTCGATGTACCTTTTTAATAACTCTCCCCAGGTCGGCATTTCTTGGGGATAAACCACCGACAGGACTGCTCCCTTAGCTTCCAAAACTCTTGTTCTCCTTCCGATAATCCTCTAAATGCTCCATTCAGGACTCTTCATGGACTTTCGGCGGAGCCTGAATCGCTTTTAGGAAACTTCTAGGAGTTGGAGGAGATCTGGCAACTCATCGATCTGAACAGATCCCTTATCCCTGTCCTCAGCAAAGGTCACCTCATACCCCTCGTAGTTCTTCAGCAAATCCAGTTCGAGGATCTCGCCGTTGAGGAACATCCGCACATTGATTCCCCAGTCTGCGCAATGAACCAGGAGTGACTCAACTTTGTCCTGCTTCAGGTCAGTGAAAAGAGAGCGGACTGTATCTTCAATCTGTGCTCCGTGCATAAATCCTCAGTTGATCGATGTTCAGGGATCGAAGAGATCAAACATGTTCCCTTCGATGCTAATCACTCGGGTCCGCCTGCCGATCTTCTGGGAGATCTCCATCGCTGCTTTGGAGGCACACCCCAACGATTCTGGTTTCGCGTGATGGTGCCACTCCATAAAAGGGTTCAGTTCTTCTACGCGAAACTGCCCTTGAGTCACACCCATTAGTTCCCCAGTACTTGGTCGATTCGCTCCCCAATGGAGAGGTTTCTATCCGTCTGCTGGTCAAGGAAGTCAGCGCCACCCCGAAGGAAGTTCGAGGTGAAGGTCCTTGCATGCGTATGAGTCCAGATCAAATATCCACAGGCGAGCAAGGTAAGAATCCTCAACAAGTTGCCCTCCCAATCAAGGCACCAGCAGCAGTACCGATCGAAGTCCCCAGGATCGTCTTGTTCGACTTCCTGCCTCCCACGGCGTAGCGACCAACTAGGCCACCCAGAACACCTCCCACACCCATTCGTGCAAACTTGTTTTTGCATTGGGCAACTGGTGCTAGAGCGACCGGTTGCTGGACAACTGTCGGAGCAGTTCTGACGACAGATGCTGGAGCGTGGTGGTAGTGGATGTAGGCGCTGTGAATGTGCCCGTAATGCGGGGTGCTTACAAGCAACGTCTGTGTGGGGTAAGCGCACTTCCTTTTGGTCTTCCAGTATCCACCAATCAGCGCGCCGTGACGATTGAACCGAGCAGGGACGTACCGCTTAACCACCCGGTACGAGTCGCAGGAGGTCACCAAGTGGTGGTTGTGGTGAGCAAGCGCTGGCGCTGCGGGAGCAAACGCCAGTCCAGTTAACAACAGGAGAGCAGTTTTTCTCATCAGATGCGTACCTTTTCAAGAATTATGAGTTGTGCTCTCTGGAAAGGC
>QCSJ01000037.1 GCA_003211535.1 Synechococcus sp. AG-670-A05
CGAACGTGTCGAGACCACTGATCATCAATAAGGCATCTTTGATCTAAGTATCGAGTGCTAGATGGTTGATTGACTCACTCGTTGTAGCTTGTAGCGGGGCTTACTCATTCGCCAAAGCTTTTGTCAAGCGTATTGACGAGAAAGCACAGTTTAGAGCGTCATTGGCTACGTTTCTTTGTCTTTGCCTTACGTCATGGCCGCTTTGGTTTGACTATGGCATCGAGAACATTTGGAGCAGCTTCAGGTTTAGCCTAAAGTTACATTGGTTTAACCTCAGGCTGAGGAAGTTGCTCTTTCAGGAGCCAGCATATTCTTATTTGTTCCACTAATTGATTCTTATCTGAAGACTGCTGAATCTACGAAGGCAATCTTCAAGGAATGCAGTAAGGAGCAAATTAGCTTTGACTTATGCGCCGAACAATTCCTCCGCAAGGATTCATCCAGTTCTTTTGCAGGCTTTTGATTGGTTAATTAAGCTGAGAGACAGTACAAAGCACTTAGTCGCCTTTCTCTTTACATTTCTTAATACTTTGCCTCTGTCGCTACGATGGCTTAATGAGGGAAATGCAAGGTTGAGGCTATTTCATTCTCATTCCATTCCTAGTCCCTTTGACTGCTCTGATCGTTGTCAGAGACTGAGTTTTTATACCTTTGATAGCCTCCAGCAATGAGCTTTCTGGCCGGCCTGAACGATGCCCAACGCCGGGCGGTGGATCACCATGAGGGGCCGCTGCTGGTGGTGGCAGGTGCCGGCAGCGGTAAAACCCGCGCCCTCACCCATCGGATTGCCCATCTAATCGGTGAGCACGGTGCGGATCCAGCTCAGATCCTGGCGGTGACCTTCACCAACAAAGCCGCCCGGGAGATGAAGGAGCGGCTGGAGCTGCTGCTGGCTCAGAAGCTGGCGCAGAGTCAGTACGGCCAGCCTTGGAGCACTCTGCCGCCGGTGGAGCAGCGGCAGATGCGCTCCCGCATCTACAGGGATGTGACCAAAGAGCTTTGGATCGGCACCTTCCACGCGTTGTTCGCGCGGATGCTTCGCTACGACATCGACAAGTTCAAAGACGCCGAAGGCCTCACCTGGACCAAGCAGTTCTCGATTTACGACGAGGCCGACGCCCAGAGCCTTGTCAGGGAGATCGTGACCCAGGAGCTTCAGCTCGATCCCAAGCGATTTGAGCCGAAGAAGACCCGCTGGGCGATCAGCAATGCCAAGAATCAGGGTTGGTTGCCGGATCAACTGGAAGCCAATGCCGAAGGCAAGCGGGGCAAGCTCACGGCCGATGTCTACCGGCGCTACCGCAGGGCTTTGGCGGCGAACAATGCACTTGATTTCGATGATCTGCTGCTGCTGCCGGTGCAGTTGCTGCAGCAGAACGAGCAGGTGCGCAGCTACTGGCACTGCCGTTTCCGTCACGTGCTGGTGGATGAATATCAGGACACCAACCGCACCCAGTACGACCTGATAAAGCTGCTGGTGACGGACGGCAAGGATCCGCAGGCCTACGACGACTGGTCCGGCCGTTCGGTGTTCGTGGTGGGAGATGCAGACCAGAGCATTTACAGCTTCCGCGCCGCCGACTTCACGATCCTGATGGGTTTCCAGGACGACTTCGGCGACCAGGCACCGGATGAGGCCACCCGCACGATGGTGAAGCTGGAGGAGAACTACCGCTCCACCGCCACGATCCTGGAGGCGGCCAATGCGCTGATCGCCAACAACAGCGAGCGGATCGACAAGGTGCTGCGTCCCACCCGTGGTGAGGGTGAGTTGATTTCCCTGACCCGCTGTGATGACGAAATCGCTGAGGCCGAGGCGGTGGTGCATCGGCTGCGGACCATGGAGGCGGCCAACCCTGAGCTCAGCTGGGGCGATATGGCGGTGCTGTATCGCACCAATGCCCAGTCCCGCGCGATCGAGGAATCCCTTGTGCGCTGGGGCATTCCCTACATCGTTGTTGGGGGTCTGCGCTTTTACGACAGACGGGAGATCAAGGATCTGCTGGCCTATCTGCGGTTGCTGGTGAATCCGGCTGACACCGTCAGCTTGCTGCGGGTGATTAATGTGCCCAAACGGGGCATTGGCAAGACCACGATTCAACGAATCACCGATGCCGCCAACCAGTTGGGGATTCCGTTGTGGGATGTGGTGAGTGACCCGGAAGCGGTGCGTTCACTTGGTGGCCGCTCAGCCAAAGGCTTGCTGCAGTTCTGTGAGCTGCTTCATGACCTGCGTGGTCAGATGCAGGAGGTGGCCCCGTCTGAGCTGATTCAGCAGGTGATGGAGAAGAGCGGCTATCTCAGCGAGCTGATCACGGAGGGCACCGATGAAGCTGAGGAACGACGCCGCAACCTGCAGGAACTGGTGAATGCCGCTCTCCAGTACCAGGAGGAGAACGAAGAGGGGGATCTTGAGGGGTTCCTGGCCACAGCAGCGTTATCGAGCGACGCCGACAGCAAGGACACCGCGGCGGATCGGGTCACCCTGATGACGCTGCACAGCAGCAAGGGCCTGGAGTTCCCGGTGGTCTGCCTGGTGGGCCTGGAGCAGGGACTGTTTCCCAGCTACCGCTCCCTGGATGACCCGGCGTCCCTGGAGGAGGAGCGCCGCCTCTGTTACGTGGGGGTCACCCGAGCCAAGGAGCGTCTGTTCATTTCCCATGCCAGCGAACGGCGGCTCTGGGGTGGCATGCGCGAAGCGGCGGTGCCGTCGGTGTTTCTCTCGGAGCTACCGGAAGCCCTGATTCAGGGGGACATTCCGCAAAGCGGTGGAGCAGCGCTGCGGCGAGAGCGGCGTCTGGAGCGACTCACCCGTGTGGATCGTGAGAAACCGTCAACGGCTCCCGCCAATGCGGTGCGTCGCCGCCAGGCGGGTCCGGCCCCCGGGCGCAGCTGGAGCGTCGGGGATCGCGTCACCCATGCCAGCTTTGGGGTCGGCGAGATCACCCACACCTTCGGCAGTGGCGAGAAGGTGTCGATCGCGGTGAAGTTCGCTGGGATGGGGCCAAAGATCCTCGACCCACGGCTGGCACCGATCGAGCAGATCGCCGCCGATGGCTGAGCCCGGTTTGCTGCTCATCCGTGGTCTCGGCCATAGCGGCAGCACTATCCTTGATCTGGCCCTCGGAGCCCATCCGCAGGTGATTGGCCTGGGGGAGGCGGTGCGGGTTCTCGATCGACCCCGTCCCGGGGAAGAGCGCAAAGGGCCCCAGCAACTACGGGGAGCGTTGCGGTTTGAGCGGCATTGCACCTGTGGTGCTTTGGCGGGGGACTGCCACGTCTGGGGGCCGGTGCTGGCTTGGCTGCCAGCCCACGACGATCGCCCCCTGGCGGAAAAGTTCAACCGATTGATTCAGCTGTTGTCCTCGGCATCGCCCCGTTGGCTGGTGGAGTCGTTTCAGGCGGATGAACAGTTGCTGGAGGCGCAGGCTCTGGGTCGGCCGCTGCGGGTGATTCAGCTCACCCGTGACGTGCGCTCCTGGGTGCACTCCGAATCGCGTCGGGGTGTGGAGCGCCATGGGCGTAGCCGCGTGGTTGGCTGGCGCTCGTTGCTGCGTTGGTGGCGAGTCAACCGTCGCCTGGAGCAGCGGTTGGCCGGCAGTGGCTTCCCCGTGTTTCGCCTGGGTTACGAGGAACTGGCCCTGGCTCCGGAACTGGCGTTGCGGCGGCTCTGCGGTTGGTTGGACCTCGACTTTGACGCCGCGATGCTGCAGCCGGGGATGCATTCCACTAGTCACATCGTTTCGGGAAATCGCATGCGGTTTGAGTCCGGTCAAAGTGACGCCATCCGCTACGACGCAGCCTGGATGGCGTCATCCGCACTCTCGCTGCGGATGGCTCCCCTGCTGTCTCCTGTTGCCCGTCTCAACCGCCGGCTCGTCTACAGCAATGGCTTGCTCGGTGACACGTGGCCTTGCGATTAACCTCCCTGCCAGCCACCATCGGCCCTTGTCGACCGTCCCCTCGCCGATCCCGATTTTCATCGGCTACGACCCAAGGGAACGGGCTGCGACCAATGTGCTGATCGACAGCTTGTATCAACACAGCAGTGTTCCGCTGGCGATCACACCGTTGGTCACACCGCAACTGGAGACCCAGGGGCTTTATTGGCGCCCCCGCGATCCCAAGCAGAGCACGGCGTTCTCGTTCACCCGCTTTCTTGTGCCCCATTTGATGGGGTATCAGGGCTGGGCGTTATTCATGGATTGCGACATGCTCTGTCGCGCCGACATCAAGCAGCTGTGGGATCAGCGCGACGAGACTTATGGCGCGATGTGCGTGCAGCACGAACATGTGCCGGGTGAAACAGTGAAGTTCCTCGGCGAGGTCCAGAGCGCCTATCCCAAGAAAAATTGGAGTTCGTTGATGCTGCTCAACTGCAGCCGTTGCACCAGGCTCACAGTGGATTACGTCAACACGGCCACAGGGCTGGAGTTGCATCGCTTCCATTGGCTCGAGGGTGACCATGAGATCGGTGCCATTCAGGGGGGGTGGAACCATTTGGTGGACGTTCAGCCCCCACCTGAACCTCTGGATGGCCCTCCGATGCTGCACTGGACTCTCGGCGGCCCCTGGTTCCGAGAGCAAAGGACGATGGGTGGGCCGTTGGCAGCGGAGTGGTTCAGTGCCAGGGATGATGCGATGAAGCTCTGGGACTGATGGCGATTCAACAGGCGTTGGTGGCCGTTCCGGCCCGTTTGGAATCTTCGCGGCTGCCGAACAAAGTCTTGGCCGACATCGGCGGAAAACCGATGATTCAACGGGTGCTGGAGCGGTGCCGCGAATCGTCCAACGTGCTTGCGGTGGTGCTCTGCACCGACAGCCCGCAACTTCAGCAGCTGGCTGAGGGATGGGGTTTTCCCGTTCTGATGACCGCCGCCTCCTGCCGCTCCGGCAGTGAGCGCATCGCTTCGGTGGCCGATCAGCTGATGGCTCTGGCCTCGAAGGGGGGCCATGCGGTGGCGGAACAGACTGCGGTGATCAACGTCCAGGGGGATCAGCCGTTCATCGATCCCGCTGTGATCGACGCGATGGTGGCGGAGTTCCGGCGCATGGATCCCGTTCCGGCGGTTGTCACGCCGGTGTATCGGCTGAAGGCTGAAACGGTGCATAACCCCAATGTGGTCAAGACCTTGTTGGCCCATGACGGGCGGGCTCTTTACTTCTCGCGGTCTGCGATTCCCCATGTGCGTGACGTTGATCCAGCGGACTGGCATCGCCACACCACGTACTGGGGCCATGTGGGCATGTACGGCTTTCGGGGGGATGTACTGGCGAGCTGGGATCGGCTACCGACGTCGCCACTCGAGGATCTGGAGAGGCTGGAGCAATTGCGTCTCATCGAGGCTGGTCACACCATTGCCACCTTCCCTGTGGCCGGAACCTCTCTGTCAGTCGACACGGCCGAACAGCTGGAACAGGCTCGATCCATGGTCTGACCTCTGGCCTAGCGCGCACAACACCAGCGGCTGGCGGTCGGCCAGAGCTGCTTGAGATCAAGCTCCGGGCAATGGAGCTCTACAGCCTTCAGGGTCGGAGCCTGCCATTGTCCCAGCTTCGCAAGCAAATCTTCGGGTAGCTCCGTGTCGGTGCGACTCACATTCACCTCTTGATCCCACTGAGGTTCTTTGTAGGGGATCTCGAGGAACCGGCAGAGCTCAGACCAGCAGTTCTGATGGAAAAGTGTCTCGTAGGTGCCGATGAAGCAGTGCTCAAGGCCAAAGGCTTGTTTCAGAGCCTGAAGGGTGTGGCCGTAGTCGCTGCGTAACGTGATGCGCTCTGGGCGCTCGTGGCAGAGCTCATGCAGGGCTTGAATTTCTCCTGCGCTGTCTTGCAGGCCCTGTTTGCGCCGGTGCATGCGCAGGCTGGAGATGGTGCGCTCAATCGGGTCCCGCATTAGGAACACCGGTAGCACTCGAATTTTTTGGGCTGCGAAGCCTCTTTGAATGGCCTGCAGTGTGTTGGAGCTGAGCCCGCTGTAGGAGGGCGTGATGTCCCCGGTGAGCTGGATGCCTGGGCGTTTCAGCAGGCTGGCGAAGTAGGTGTAGTACCGGTCCGGTCGTTCCAGAAAACGTTGACGGCGCCAGGTGCGGGGCTTCAAGAGTGATCGTCGGCGCCTCCCGGAGAAGCCCGCGGCCGGCAGGGTGAGGGCGTCATGGATGTGGTATTCCTTCAGAAATCCGAAGTCAGCATCCCTGCGTTGGTTCAGCTGCGCGTGCAGCCAGGACGTGCCAGCTTTCTGGGCCCCGAGCCCCAGCAGGAATACGCCAGCCGCATCAGTCGTTCCGGTCACGCCAGCCCTTCCTGCTCAAGCTGCGCCAGCTACCGCGGGCTTGAAGGATCCGCTCCGCCAGCTCCCGCACCGCTCCATGGCCGCCGCGGCGAGAGAGCACTAGGTCGGCGCCACGGCGCACCGGAACACAAGCATCGGCAGGTGCCAACAGCAAACCCACCACCGGTCGGACGGCTAGATCATTCAGATCGTCGCCGACAAATAGAGTTTGAGAGACAGTGACCCCGACTTGCTGCTGGAGGGTCTGCAGGGCAGCGGGTTTGTCCTTGATGCCTACCAGGCAGTGTTCGATGCCCAGCTGGCGGGCCCGTACCTCAGTGGCGCCACCACGGCCACCGCTGAGAAAAGCGATGTGAACCCCCGCCTGCAGCAGCAGGCGAAGACCCAGACCGTCTCGCACGTCGAAGCGCTTGATCAGCTGACCTTCGGAGTCGAACCAGAGGCCGCCATCGGTCAGCACACCGTCCACATCCACCACCAGCAGCTTTAAGTTGTTCAGCTGGCGGCGGAGTCTCCACCAACCCAGCTGGTTCCAGCCCGGCAGCGTCATGCCAGCCCTGCCTGCACCAGATCGTGCAGGCGAAGCAGACCCTGCAAACGTTTGTGCTCCCCCACCACGGGCAGTACAGAAATCGGTTTGCGGCGGTTGTGTTCCATCTGTTCCAGGGCCTTCACCACCAACACATCACCGTTGACGGTGATTGGGTCGATGGTCATCAGATCGGCTGCTGTCAGGCTGCTCCAGCTGTCTGCGCTGTGCTCCTGCAGGGCCCGGCGCAGATCACCGTCGGTAAGAAGCCCTACCAGGGAGCCCGGTTGCTCCGGGTGTTCCACCCAGCCACTGCCGATGCCGTCACGGGTCAGACCGCCGATCACCTCAGGCAAAGGGGTCTGGGGTTGCAGCGGATGAAGTTTGCTGACGGGAACCATCAGATCGGCTGCTGTCAGCGTGAGCTGTTTGCCGAGGGATCCGGCCGGGTGATTCAGGGCGAAATCGGCTGGTGAGATGCCGCGCCGTTCCATCCAGACGGCCGCCAGGGCATCGCCGATGGCCATCGCGACAGCCGTGCTTGCGGTAGGTGCCAGGTTGAGGGGGCAGACCTCACGGTCCACGCCGGCTTCCAGCACAACATCGCTGCCGCGGGCCAGGGAGGAGTCGGCTCGGCCGACGATGGCGATCCGGCCGGTTCCGCGTCGTTTGAGGTGAGGCAGCACCTCCAGCAGTTCGGTGGTTTCGCCGCTGTTCGACAGCAACAGGCACACGTCCTCCGGCGCCACAACCCCGAGATCCCCGTGCAGGGCGTCGGTGGGATTGAGGAACAGGGCCATCAGGCCGATCGAGGAAAAAGTCGCGGCAATTTTGCGAGCCACGATGCCGCTTTTGCCAACGCCAGTGATCACCAACTTAGCTTTGCGATCAGCACAGCGTTCCAGCAGTGCCAGAGCTGCCTCCACCTGTTCGCCGCTGAGCCGCTCAGCGGCGGCGGCGATGGCGGAGGATTCCTCCTGCAGGCAGCGGGTGAGAGCGGACAACGCGAAGATCCGTGATGATCTGATCATTGTCATCCACGCAACGCAATGGATCTGCCGGCTGTGCCGTCAGCACTGCTGGATGCCCTGAAGGCGGCAGCCGTCGAAGCAGGATTGTCACGGTTGGCCCTTGTGGGTGGCGTGGTGAGGGATCTCTTGCTGTATCAACGCCATGGCCGTCTCTGGCATGGCGTTCCCGATCTGGATTGGGTGGTGGAGGGTAGTGCCTCCCACTTGTCGGAGGTGCTGCTGGAACGTTGCGGGCCCGCACGGGTGACCCGCGTTCAGCACCATGACCAGTTCGCGACGGTGGCCCTGGATCTCGATGGTGTGCCGCTTGATCTGGCCACGGCCCGAGAGGAGCACTATCCGACGCCAGCACAGAACCCAGTGGTGCAGCCAGGGTCCTTGGCGGCGGATCTGGTGCGGCGTGACCTCACGATCAATGCCATGGCTCTGGATCTGATCTCCGGTGAGTTGATCGACCCCCATGGCGGTCAGAGCGATCTGGCTTCAGGGCGTCTGCAGTTTCTGCATCCTGGCAGCATCAGCGATGACCCCACCCGAGTGATCCGCGCAGCGCGCTACGGCGCCCGTCTGGGCATGAATCTTGGGTTTGAGGCCTTCAAGCAAGTCAGCGAGACCGTCGCAGCATGGCCCTGGGCCTGGCAGATAGGGGATGCGCCGGAAACGGCACCGCCAGCGCTGGCCAGCAGGCTGCGCATGGAGCTGGAAAAGCTGCTGGACCATGAACCCTGGCCCATCGCCCTGGACTTGCTGGAGTCCTGGCAGGCCATGGCCCTGGTGGACCCCTGCCTGCAATGTGATCCGGAGCGAACCCGACGTCTGCGTTGGGGGCAACGCCTCGGGCTGCCGTTGATGACGTCGCTGTTGGCGGCTGCGGCTGATCCAGGGGCCGTTGCGCATCGCCTGCAGATCCCCGGGCAGCAGCAGCAGTGGCTGGAACGGCTGCCATCGCTCAAGGCCTGGCTGAGCTCGGATCCACTCCCTCAATCGGCCTCGCCGGATGCTTGGACATCGGCCCTTGAAAGCGGTGGCTGGTCGCCTCAAACGGTGGCATTGATGGTGACCCTGCGCCCTGCTGGGTGGGTGCCGCTGCTGCGGTGGTGGGGGCGTTGGCGGCACATTCAGTCACCTCAGAGTGCGCGCCAGTTGATCGCCGAGGGGTGGCACCCGGGCCCGCAGCTGGGGAAGGAACTACGCCGTCGTCGCGGGGTGCTGCTGAATGAGGGCCGATGAGACGAACGGCTCCGTTCTGGAATCTGGGGGCAGGACTGGTGGCGGCGGCCTTTGCCCTGCGAACCCTGCTGCTGATGGATGCCACCGCCCTATGGAGCGATGAGCTGTACAGCGTGGGCAAAAGCTTTCAGCCGAGTCTCGGCGCCCTCCTGGACATGCTGCGGCAGGACACCCATCCACCTTTGTATTACGTGCTGCTTTGGATCTGGGGGCAGCTGATCGGGCAGAACCCCGTCAGCTTGAGGCTGCTCTCCTGGCTGGCCTACCTGGCTGGAGGTGCGGTGATGGTCGCTCAGGCGGTGGCTCTTGGTGATGGTCGGCAGCGGGTACTGCCTTTGGCGTTACTGCTGGCGTTCTGCAGCCCGTACCCCGTGCGCTTCGCGATTGAGGGAAAAAGCTATGCCTTGCTGGTGCTGCTGGTGGCCCTGGCCTGGTGTTGGCGTCGTTCAGAACGACCTGTGCTCTACGGACTGACGGCATGCCTTGCTGGTTTGACCCACTTCTATGGACTGTTCCTGATGTTGTCGGCAGCTGCCTGGGATGGGACGAGGCGGCGTTGGCGTCTGGCGGGAGCTGCTGTTCTGGGGGCCATTCCCGCCCTGGGATGGATTGTCTATTCCGCTGATTATTTGTTGAGTTCGCGCTCCGGTAGCTGGATCGGGTCCCCTGATTTCGCTCTGCTGGAGGAGTCCCTGGCCCGGGCCCTCGGCCTTTGGCCTCTGCCCAAGCTGTTTGTTCTGGTCGTGCTCATCTGGGGACTGCAGCGTTGGGGTGGGATGCAACCGCTGCCATGGCGACAGAGGCGTTTGCTGGACCGCAGTGCGCTGTTGCCCTCAGCCATAATGGTGCTGGCCGTGGTAATGGTCTCGTTTGTGAAGCCGCTGGCCTTCAGCCGGTATTTCGTGGTGTTGCTGCCGTCGGTGCTGCCGCTGATGTCTGTCATGCTTACAGCGTCGCCACTTCATCGCTCGGGCCAACGGGTGGCGCTTGGGGTGTTGATCCTGCTGTTGATCAGTTGGTGGGGGCCCGGTTTTGCGGAACTGGATCCCGCCGCGGCTGGGGTGCGCGAACAGGATCAGTTCCGCGCGATAAGTCAGCGCACCAATGGGGAGAGTGATCGCTACAGCCCCCGGGCACGTCTGTTCAATCTCAGTGATCAGATGGAGCTGGCCATGGGACGGATCAGCGCTCCAGCCTTCCCCTGGGGTGATAGGGACGAACTGCGAGAACGTCTGCTGCGTTCACCGCTGCCCGACGAGCTGTGGCTGGCGAGCAGTGGGCCGTGGCTGAAGCTGAATCGCAAGCTCAGGCCGTTGTTGGATCAAGCCGAAGCTGCTGGATATGTCTGTGACGACCGATCTGAGGGCCTCAGTCATGGTCGGCTGCTGCGCTGCCGATCTGGACCCAGGGCCCCTCGTCCATGAGGGAATGCCCTGTGGACTCAGGACAGGCCAGCAGCAATGGACCGCAGGTCTGGGGATCCACCAGCAGCTCCAGCAGCGCTTGCGAGGGTGCCTCATCCAGCTGGATCGGCCCATCCAGCCATTTCCAGCTGTGGCGGTTGGCCGGTGCCAGGCTGCTGGCATAGCCCTGAGCCAATCGATCCATGGCATCGGGGTATGCCGGAATGCTGTTGGTCCGAAGGGTGACCCGCAGGGGGGAGCTGCTCGCCAGCATTTCCCCCAGATGCCCGAGCAGCCCGAATCCGGTGACATCGGTGCAGGCGTGAATCGCTTGGCGATGGAGCTCGAGTTGATCTAGCAGCCGGTGCTGACTGCTGGACATTTGAAGGAGAAGGGTGTCCAAGGTCTCGGGCCGGCAGGCATCCGCTATGGCGGCAGCGAAGAGCACGCCGGTGCCCAGAGGACGGCTCAGCAACAGCACATCGCCAGCGGCGATGCCTCCCTTGCCCCAGGGGGAGGCACTCCGACCGTTCACGCAAAGGCTCAGTTGCACCCCCAGGGTGGGGCAATGTGGCGGGTCACTGCGGGATTCGAGGGTATGTCCTCCGATCAGCTTTGCCGACTGTTCCTTCAGCGCTGATCGCACACCGCCCAGCGTCTGCACCAGCAGTTCCTGTTGCTCCGCCGCCTCCAGCATTGGCAGGGTCACGATCGCCTGGGCGCTGTCGACCCTGGCACCGCAGGCCCAGAGATCAGAGCAGGCATGCAGGGTAGTGAGGCGACCGTTCAGCCAGGGATCGCTCACCAGCGCCGGGAACCCATCAACGCTCTGCAGCAGGGGAGGGTCACCATCGATTCGTGCTGCATCCTCCGGTGTTCCGCTGAGCCCCGCCTTGTCCAGGGCGGCCTGGAGCGGCTGGGCCGGCAGCTTGGCCGCGCAACCACGGCAAGCCATTGGTCCTGCGAGATTCATTGGTTCGCTGCGGCGGAACCCCGCCATGAAGCGTCGGTCGATCCGCCGCTTCCATCGCCAGAGCAGCTTGTTGGGCCCCAGCTGCCAAGTTCCCCGGCGTGCCCAGGCCCGGCCATGCTGGTCGCCGATCAGCTGCAGTGCCTCTCGCTGCTGTTTCCATAGATGCAGCGGCCGGTTCAGGCAGCTGGCTTCCAGATTTCGTGCCAAAGGGATGGCGCCTCGCACGGCCCAGACCCCGGAGGCTGGCCTGGGTGCTGCAGCGATGACCGCACAGTCACCGCTCGCAAAGATCTGCTCGCTGCCCTCCACTCGCAGCTGGGCATCGGTGCGGAGGCGGCCATCGCCATCCACCGGAAGACCGCTGGCGGCTAGCCAGTGGGGCCCGCGACTGCCGGTGCAGAGCAGTCGGGGGCCGATGTTTGGCCCTGGGGTCGTGAACAGATCAATCGAAGCCTCCGACAGGATTCGTTGCTCCAGGGATCCCGGACCTTTCGCACGGGTTTGCAGTCGCAACGGCCGCTGAGGCCAGCGGCGCCGCAGCGCCAGAACCACTTCGATAGCGGCGGCACCAGCTCCGACTACTGTGAAGGGGATTTTGCTGCTGGGATCCTCGAAGGCGATGAAGGCCAGGGCCGGTTCCAGTGGCTTGATGGCCATGCCCTGAGCGCTGGGTCTGCTGATGGCGCCGACATCCAGGCTGAGCAGACCGAAGTGGAGGGGTGGGCGATTCGCCAGGAACAGGCAGCGTTGGATTGGGTCCAGCCCGGTGATCTCCGCTTGCACGAAAGCCACGCCGGCTCGATCACATAGGGACCGCAGATCGATGGCCACTGCCTCGGGTGGATCGATCCCGGCGATGAGAGCGGGAACCATGCCTGAGTAAAGCGCTGTACCGCAGCGGCTGATCAGCACCACTGGGCGGGCGGGCCGCCGGCTTGGATCCATGGCCCAGCGCTTGAGGATCAGCACATGGCTGTGGCCTCCGCCGGCCAGCAGCAGGAGCCCGGCGGAACTCATGGCGCCGATCGATAGCCCATCGGGTTGGCCTGCTGCCAGGCCCAGCCATCGCGGCACATCTCCGCCAGCTCGCGGCGTGCTGTCCAGCCCAGGACATCTTCCGCCTGTCGGGGGCAGGCCTGCAGCCTGGGCACATCGCCGGGACGGCGGGAAACCACCTGGTACGGAATGGAGATGCCGGTGGCCTGCTCGAACCCATAGATCACATCGAGCACGCTGAGTCCAGTTCCCGTGCCGATGTTCAGAGTCAGCTGGGTGGGTGTCTCACTTTGAAGGAGGTGGCTGAGCGTGACGCTATGGGCTTCGGCTAGATCCATCACGTGCAGATAGTCGCGGATGCCGGTGCCATCGGGTGTCGGGTAGTCCTGCCCAAAAACGCGCAGCTTGTCCCTTAGTCCGGCAGCCACCTGGGTGATGAAGGGAAACAGATTGCTGGGAATGCCGAGTGGATCTTCCCCGATGCGACCGCTGGGGTGAGCGCCCACCGGGTTGAAATATCGAAGGCACGCTACCCGCCAGCGTCCGGAGCGGCAAAGCGCGGCCAGCATCTGCTCCACGGCAAGTTTGGTTTGGGCGTAGGGATGCACCGGCGCGGTGACCATCCCTTCGTGCAGGGGAAAATGTTCCGGTTCGCCGTAGACGGTGGAGGTGCTGCTGAACACCAGGGTGCGGCAGTCGTGACGGTCCATGGCGGCAGCCAGGATCCGGCTGCCGTTGAGGTTGACATCCCAGTAGCGCAGTGGATCGGCCACCGATTCCTCCACGGCCTTGAGACCGGCGAAATGAATCACGCCATCCACGGGGCCATCGCAGCGGAAGGCTCGATCCAGCACCTCTGGGTTCCGCAGATCTCCTTCCACCAGCACAAGCGCATCGGACGCCGCCAACTCCTGAACCCGGCGCAGGGCTTCAGGACTGCTGTTGTCGAAGTTATCCACCACCACCAGGGAGTGTCCCTGCTCAAGCAGTACAACGCAGGTATGACTGCCAATGAAACCGGCCCCACCGGTGATCAGGATCCTGCTCGTCATCGGGCATGGCTACTGCATTACAGGATTTTGGATCAGGTCAGAGCCAGACCCGGTGCTTGCACCTAGGGTTCGTTCACCGGTGATCGACGTGTGGACGGCGGAACTACGCTCCCCGAGCTGAGGCGAGCTATCGGCGTAGACGGGCGTTCACTATTGAGGCGTTACAACCTGTTGAAACCTTTATTGGAACAGATGATCACCAGCGAGGCTATAGCTGGTGTTTCTGTTCCTGACGATTCCCTTAAGACCGCCAAGCTTGAGCTTCTTGATCAAAGAGGTTTCGAGACCATGGATCAGTGGTCGGAAATGCTCACGGATCTGGGGCGAACCCATGAAGAGGTGATTGGTCGGCTCGAACGCGTGATCCGTCGCCAGGTGTACATCAGGGACCGTTTCGCTCCCAAAGCTGAAGCTCGGTTTCTTGAACGCAAGAACGAACTCGATCAAGTCGTGTACAGCTTGCTGCGGTTGGCCGACAGTTTTTTGGCCCGCGAGTTGTACTTGCAGATTGAGTCAGAGGAATCCAACTTCGCAGATCTGGCCAAGCGCTACGCGGAGGGTCCGGAGCGAAACACCAACGGCATTGTCGGTCCGGTGTCCCTGACCCAAGCCCATCCCTTGCTTGTCGAAAAGCTGCGGGTGGCCCAACCCGGTGTGCTGCTGGAGCCGTTCCGCGTTGCCGACTGGTGGTTGGTGGTGCGACTGGAGCGCTATTCCCCGGCCACCTTCACGCCGGAGGTTTCGGATCAAATGTGCCGGGAGATGTTTGATGCCTGGATCGAGGAGGAAACCGCTACTGCCTTGAGCCGGCTTGAAGGCGAGTTCAGCGACTTCAGCATCTCCTGATGACCCAGTCCCCTCCGTTCCCACTCCTCAAGCATCCTGCGTTCCAGGGCTTGTCCGATGCTTCGCTCTCGCGGTTGGAGGAATCCACCAGGTTGCTGCGTTTCGAGCTGGGTCAGCAGCTGAGCGAGCCGGATGACATTCCTGCCAGGATCCTGGTGCTCCTGAAAGGTCAAGCACGTCTGGTGGGCCGTCACAATGGCCGCCTCACCACTGTCGGCAAGTTCGGCCCGGGCAGCCTAATTGGTGCCGCCAGCCTGCTCTGCGGCATCCCTTGCGAGAACGTGATCGCTTCGGATGAAGTGATTGCCTGCGCGATTTCCGATCAGCAGTGGACCCACCTCTACGGCGAGGAGGAGTCGTTCCGCCTTTGGTGTGATCAACAGCTCTGGCCGCAGGAACTGCTGGCGTTGCTTGAGGTTCTTGAAAAGGGAACAGCAGAGACCGAAAGCTCCGCCCTCGAGCAGCTCGAGCAGGCTTTGCAGCATGCCAAACGCTGTCGGCCGGATGATGAGGCGATTGATGCTGCGTTGGCAACGGGCGGCCGCCTTTATCTCACCAGCAGCTGGGGGGACGCCGGCCTTGGACAGGCCATCCATGCTGCGTCTGATCTGCCGGCTGCAGATCGGTTCTGTCCTCGTCTGGTGTGGTTGCCTGACTCGTCTGAGGTCAGCGTTGGGCAGGAGCCCGGCGGAGATCTTTTGCCCGTAGACGCTCTTGAGATGGCGGAGCTGCTGCCGCCGGTGAGTCGTTACAGCCCTGAGCGCAATGTGGTTGACAGCCTCAGGCTGATTCGTGCTGAGGGCCAGATACAGGAAACTCTGGCCTGCTTCCAGATGCTGGCCCAGTTGATGAAGCTGCCGTTCCGGCGCGATTCGATTGAGAAGGTCCTGCAGGACAACCTTCGCCGTGGGCTCACCCCCAACCTTCAGTTGTGCGGCCAGTTGGCGGCCAGTCTTGGGTTGCAGGTGATGGCGGCCAAGGTGCCTGCCGTGGCGGGCACGCGCCTGCAGGTGCCATCGATGGTTTCCTGGCGGGGCTGCTTTGCCCTGGTGGTGGCCAGTAACGAACAGGGCCTGAAGCTCGCCTCGCCAAAGCACGGCATGGTCACACTTGTTCCCTCTGATCTGGCGGACTATTTCCCTGAGGGTATCGAGCTGCTTCTGATGGAGCGCTCCAATTCAACACCGGATCAGAAGTTCGGTCCGGGCTGGTTCTGGCCTGCTCTCAAGCGCTACAGGGGTGTGCTGATCCAGGTGCTGGCGGCGAGTTTCGTGGTGCAGCTGTTCACCTTGGCCAACCCCCTGCTGATTCAGGTGATCATCGACAAGGTGATCAGTCAGCGCAGCCTGGATACGCTCCAGGTGCTGGGCATCGCGCTGGTGGTGGTGACGATCCTGGAAGGGGTGCTGGGCAGCCTCAAGACATTCCTGTTTGCTGAAACCACCAACCGGATCGATCAGCGCCTTGGAGCAGAGGTGATCGACCACCTACTGCGCCTTCCCCTGGGTTACTTCGACCGCCGCCCGGTGGGTGAATTAGGTACTCGGGTGGCTGAGCTTGAGAAGATACGTAATTTTCTTACGGGTCAGGCACTCACCACGATCCTGGATGCCGCCTTCTCGGTGATCTACATCCTGGTGATGGTGGTCTACAGCTGGCTGCTCACCCTGATCGCCCTCTCGGTGCTGCCGATTCAGATAGGTCTCACCGTGCTAGGGGCTCCGCTGTTCCGCCGACAGTTCCGTGCGGCCGCAGAGGAAAACGCCAAGACGCAAAGTCATCTCGTCGAGGTGCTCACCGGCATCCAGACAGTGAAGGCCCAGAACGTGGAGATGGTCAGCCGCTGGCGCTGGCAGGAGTTCTATTCCCAGTACATCGCCCGCACCTTCGAGAAGACGATCACCGGTACGGCCCTGAACCAGACCAGCCAGGTGCTGCAGAAGATTTCGCAGCTGATGGTGCTGTGGATCGGTGCTTCGATGGTGCTGAACGGAGACCTAACCCTTGGCCAGTTGATCGCCTTCCGGATCATTTCCAGCTATGTCACTCAGCCGCTGCTGCGTTTGTCGACGATCTGGCAGAACATCCAGGAATTGCGGGTGAGCTTCGAGCGGCTGGCGGATGTCATCGATACCCCTGAAGAATCTGATGAGGTGGATAAATCCAAGGTGATGCTGCCGCCGTTGCAGGGAGAGGTGCGGTTCGAGGATCTTTCCTTCCGCTTCCGTGCCGGACAACCGGAGGTGTTGAAGGACGTCAACCTGGCAATCAAGGCTGGCACCTTCGTTGGGATCGTCGGACAGAGCGGCAGCGGTAAGAGCACCCTGATGAAGCTTTTGCCGAGGCTTTACGAGCCCGGTGAGGGGCGGATTCTGATCGACGGCTACGACATCGCCAAGGTGGAGCTGTACTCGCTTCGCCGTCAGATCGGCATTGTGCCCCAGGATCCTTTGCTTTTCAGCGGAACCGTCAGCGAGAACATCGCGCTGACGAATCCCGAAGCATCCAGCGAGGAGATTGTGCGGGCGGCTCGACTCGCCAATGCCCATGACTTCATCATGGAGCTCCCCAGCGGTTACAGCACACCGGTGGGTGAACGGGGGGCTGCCCTCAGTGGCGGTCAGCGGCAGCGTGTGGCGATTGCGCGCACCGTGCTGAGCAATCCCAAGTTGCTGGTGATGGACGAAGCCACCAGCGCCCTTGATTACGAAACCGAGCGCAAGGTATGCGACAACTTGCTCGAGAATCTGGACGATCAGACGGTGTTCTTCATCACCCACCGCCTGTCCACGATCCGCCAGGCCGATGTGATTGTGATGCTGCACCAAGGGGCCGTGGTTGAGGTCGGCACCCATGGGGAGCTGATGAATCATCGGGGTCGGTACTACGCCCTTTACCGCCAGCAGGAGAGCACCTGACGATGAAGCTCAATCCGTTCAAGCACGACACTCCAGCCAGCCAGGAGTCCACAGCTTTGTTCACTTACAACGAATCGGTCCTGCAGCAGGGTCGTTTCTGGATGAAGACCGTCACCTGGACCTTGATCGGCACCACGGTGTTCTGCGTGGCCTGGCTGGCTCTGGCCCGCACGGAAGAGATCGTTGTGGCAACCGGCCAGCTGGAACCGGTGGGCTCAGTGCAGGACATCCAGATGCCCGTGGGTGGAGTGGCTGATCAGATCTTGGTGCAGGAAGGGGATGCCGTGAAGTCCGGACAGGTGTTGATGAAGTTGGACACAGAAGCCACCGAAGAACAGCGCCTCAGCCTCGAGAAGACAATTAAACTTAAAGTGGAGCAGCTTCGTCTAAAAGATCAGGAAAAGCAGCGTTACCTCCAAGTAAATAGTGAGGAGGTGCAGATGCTGGAGAACAACCTCGAGCTGCAATCTGAGATTCTCGAGCGATTCGAGCAGTTGGAGGAGGCTGGGGCGACCTCTGAGTTGCAATACCTCAGTCAGCAGAACGCCGTGGAGGAGACCCGCGGTCGGCTGATGCAGACGAAGGCGGACCGCTTGAGGCAGATGGCTCAGCTGGAGCAGCAGGTTGCTCAGCTCAACTCCGAATTGGCTGATCTCAATGGTCGACTTGCCCAGGCTCGCGTGACCTTGCGATATCAGCAGCTGAAGTCACCGGTGGATGGTGTGGTCTTTGATCTGAAGCCCACAGCCACTGGATTCACAGCTCAGTCCACTCAGACGGTGATGAAAGTCGTTCCATATGGATCTCTGGAAGCGAAGGTCGAGGTCCCGAGCAACAAAATCGGTTTCGTGACGGTGCCAGATCGTTGCCCCCAGGATCTAGAGAGTTGCATGAAAGCGGATATCAGCATCGATTCCTATCCCTCAACGGATTTCGGCGTGTTGGGAGGAAAGGTGACGCGCATTGGTTCCGATGCCCTTCCGCCGGACCCCCAGGAGCAACGTCAGGAACTCAGTTTTCCTGTGACGGTCAAACTTGATCAGCAGAAGTTAGTTCTGAAAAGCGGCACAGGATTGCCATTACAGGTGGGTATGAGCCTGACGGCTAATATCAAATTGCGGAAGGTCTCCTACCTGCAATTGCTGCTGGGTGAATTCCAAGACAAAGCTGAATCGCTTCAGCGCCTTTGAGCCAGATGCGGATTCTGTTTGTACATCAGAACTTCCCTGGTCAATATGTCCACATCGCTCAGCGCCTGGCGCGGTTGGGAGGCCACCAATTGGTGGCATTGGGTATCAACGCTCTCGATCGCAGTCGTCCTTTGCCCGATTCGCTTCAATACATTCGCTATCGGCTTCAACGTGGCAACACCAAGGATATCCATCCACTCGTGATGGAGACTGAAAGTAAGCTAATTCGTGCCGAGGCTTGCGTGAAGGCGGCGGAACGACTCAATGCTAAAGGATTCAAACCGGATCTTATCTGTGCCCATCCT
>QCSJ01000038.1 GCA_003211535.1 Synechococcus sp. AG-670-A05
ACGCGCGCCGCGACGGGTGCGCGCATTGGTTCGTGTGCGCTGGCCACGGACGGGCAGGCTCATGCGGTGACGGCGCCCGCGCACACAGCCGATGTCCTGCAGGCGCTTCAGGGCCATGCCCTCCTGCCTGCGCAGATCGCCCTCGAGGGTGAAGTCTGCGGCGGCGTTGCGCAGCTTCTGAAGGTCACCGTCCTCGAGATCCTTAACCCGGATGTCGGGGTTCACACCAGTTTGGGCCAGAATAGTTCTTGCCCGGGTCGGGCCGATTCCGAAGATGTAGGTGAGGGACACTTCAACCCGTTTGTCGCGGGGAATGTCAACGCCGGCGATCCGTGCCACGAAGTTTTTAATAGAGGGACAGAGGCCTCCTTGAAAGTGGAGGCGGTGAATGTTGCGATGCAGGCCGGAAGCAGAGATTTGATGATCCGTTCAGGTCTGACTAGTGCAGGGTGTCAGCCCTGGCGCTGCTTGTGCTTCGGGTTGGGGCAGATCACCATGACCCGACCGTGGCGACGGATCACCCGGCACTTCTCGCACATTTTTTTGACTGAAGCGCGCACCTTCATTAGGCGTGGCTCTCCAAATTTCCAAACAATAACTCTATCACAAAGGTCAACTCAGCATCTCTGTAATCCGCTTTGTGATCTCCTCAACGGAGCCGTTCGCGTGGACCGACACCAGTAGGTCTTTGTCCCGATAAAAGCTGATCAGGGGTGAGGTCTTCTCCCTGTAGACCTCAAGGCGATTGCGGATCACCGCTTCATTGTCATCGTCGCGGCCACGGGCCAGCAGACGCTCGATTAGCTCGGCATCGTCTAGCTCCAGCAGCACGACGGCTTCGATCGGTTGCTCCAGTTCCTTGAGCAGCGGTTCGAGGGCGTCGGCCTGGGGAACAGTGCGGGGAAAGCCATCGAGAAGCCAACCGCCTTCAGAGAAGTTCTTCATCTGACTTTCCACGATTGCCAGCACCAGGGCATCGCTGACCAGTTCTCCTCGGTTCATCACGGCTTCGGCCTCCTGGCCGAGGGCTGTGCCGGCTGCAACCTCAGATCGCAGCAGATCGCCGGTGGAAAGATGGCTCATGCCGTTGGCTTCGCACAGGCGCGCTGCCTGGGTACCCTTTCCGGCTCCAGGGGGGCCAAGGAAGAGGAGGCGGGTTTTCATTGAAGCGTGGGGATAGAGAACAAGAGATTGATCAGGTGCCAGTCGCGGTTGATCACTGACGGACCAGCCCTTCGTAGCGCTGGGAAATCACGTAGGTCTGCACCTGTTTGGCGGTGTCGATGGCCACGCCCACGAGGATCAGCAAAGACGTTGCACCAAGGCCTTGGAAGGTCTGCACGTTGGTGGCGCGCTCCACCGCTGCGGGGATGATCGCGACGCTTCCCAGGAACAGGCCACCCAGGAGGGTGAGTCGGTTCTGAACACCGGAGAGATAGGTGGCGGTGGCACTGCCGGGACGGACCCCAGGGATCGCAACACCGCCCTTTTTCAGATTGGAGGCGATATCCGTTGGGTTCACCGTCAAGGATGCGTAGAAATAGGCGAATCCAAGGATCAGAGCGAAAAAGGCGAGGGCATAGGGCCATGGGTTCGCAGCGCCAGGGTTGAGCAGGCTGGCCGCCCGGATCAACCACTCATTTTTGGTGAAATTGGCAACCGTGACTGGTAGGAAGATCACCGCTGAAGCAAAGATGATCGGCATGACTCCGCCGGCATTGAGCTTCAACGGCAGATAGCTCTGACGGGTGGGCAGCACACCAACACCGGCTCCACCGACCTGGCGTTTGGCGCTGACGATGGGGATACGGCGTGCACCCTCCTGAACAAAGATGATGCCGACGATGGTGATCAAGAAAACCATCACCAGCACAACGATGCCCAAAACGGTGTTGCGGTCTCCGGTCTGAGCCGCCTCGATCGTGGCGCCGAGGGTGCGCGGTAGCGTCCCCACAATGTTCAGGAAGATCACCAGCGAAGCTCCCTGGCCGATGCCCCGCTCGGTGATCACCTCGCTGAGCCACATCACCACCATTGATCCGGTGACCAGACAAAGCGCGGTCTGGACAACAAACACCACTTCGCTGATGCCTTCCAGCGCGTACTGGCGCAGGATCATGGCAAAAACGACGCTTTGGATCAGGCCCCAGCCCAGTGCGACGTAGCGTGTGATCTGGGCGATTTTGCGTCGCCCTGCTTCCCCCTCGTTCTTTTGCAGATCCTCCAGTTGTGGAAGGGATGCCGTCAGAAGCTGCAGGATGATTGAAGCGTTGATGAACGGCAGGATCCCCAGTGCGAACACGCCGAGGGTTGAGATGCCTCCACCGGTAAAGATGTCCAGGAATCCGAGCAGGGAGCCGCCCTGCTCGATGAAACTCGCGAAAGCTTCACGGTCGATCCCTGGAATGGGGATGTAGATCCCGAGACGCACCAAAAGCAACAGACTCAGAGTGGTGAGCACGCGATTGCGCAGTCCCGCGTTGCCGATCAGCTGGCTGATGACTTCGGCGGCGTTGGGATTGCGGCCCCGACTGACGAGCATGGACTGGAGGAGTGGGGTGGGCTGAATACAGCAAAGCCGCCCGTGGATTGACACCCAGCGGGCGGCTCAGACCTTAGAGCTGACGAACGGTGAACCCGGCCGTATCAGTCCAGAGTTGCGCAGCTGCCGCCGGCGGCTTCGATTTTGGTGCGGGCTGAGGCGGTGAAGGCAGAGGCCTGAACCGACAGCTTCTTGGCCGTTAGGTCACCGTTGCCGAGGATCTTCAGGGGATGCTTCGGATTGGTGACGATTCCATCCTTGACGAGGGAATCCAGGCTCACGGTGCTGCCTTCCTTAAGGCTGTTGAGAGCCGAAACATTGAGCACCGTGAAGTGCTTGGGGTTGACCAGAGGGAAGTGCTTCAGCTTTGGCACCCGGCGGTAGAGGGGCATCTGGCCACCTTCGAAACCTGGTCGGGTGGGGCGGCCGGAACGTGATTTCTGGCCCCTCATGCCGAAGCCGCAGCTGGCGCCCTGGCCGGCGGCGATGCCGCGACCTTTGCGAAGTTTGCGGCGGCGGGCGCCTTTGTTGGCTTTGAGGGAATTGAGTCGGAAAGTCGTCATCGCGAATCAGGAATAGATCTGTTCGAGGGAGATTCCCCTTTCTTTGGCCGTCTGCTTGTGGGTGCGGAGAAGCGATAGGGCCACCATGGCAGCCCGGGCGTTATTAAGGGGGGTCTTGCTTCCCAGACGCTTTGCCAGGACATTCTTGATGCCGGCCAGTTCGAGCACGGTGCGGATCGAGCCGCCCGCAATCACACCGGTACCGGGGGCGGCAGGGCGGATCAGCACGCTGGCTGCACCGTCACGGCCATTGGACAGGGTGGGAATCGAGTTGTGACGGGTGAGCGGCACCTTCACCAGGTGTTTCTTGCCATCGGCGACGCCTTTGCGGACAGCACCGATCACGTCACCGGCCTTGCCAACGCCAACGCCGACCTGGCCTTTCTCGTTGCCGACAACAACGATGGCCCGGAAGCTCATCTTCTTGCCGCCTTTCACGGTCTTAGAGACGCGGCGGATCTGCACCACGCGCTCCTGCCATTCGGAGTCGCGCTCCTGGTTGCGACGATCACCGCGTCGTCCGCCTCGGCGGTCACCACGCTCACCACGGCCACCGCCGCGACGCTGCTCCTGTTGCTGGCCCTCCGCGGCTGAAGGGACATCCGCGGCGCCTGGCACCGCGTTGGGATTGGACTGGGGAGAGGAATCTGTCATGGGTCAGCAGGAATCAGAACTGTAGGCCCGCTTCCCGGGCGGCATCGGCTAAGGCCTTGATTCGGCCGTGGTAGAGGTTGCCGCCACGGTCGAAAACCACGCTTTGGATGCCCTTAGCGATGGCGCGCTTGGCGACCAGTTCGCCAACGGCGACGGACGCATCGCAGCTGCCGCCGTTGGCCTCAAGGCCGGCACGCAGCTCTTTGTCGACGGTCGAGGCTGAGCACAGGGTGCTCTGAGCGGCGTCGTCAATGACCTGGGCGTAAATGTGATTGTTGGAGCGGTACACCGCCAACCGCGGGCGGTCGGAGGTGCCGTTGAGGTGGCGACGCAGTCGCCGGTGGCGTTTCTGCGTCTGCTTTTTGCGGGTCAGATTGGACATAGTAGGTGTGGGAGAGGAACGTCAGGACAAGGCTTATTTCTTGCCGGACTTACCCGCCTTGCGCCGGATGCGCTCGCCCTCGTACTTAATGCCTTTGCCCTTGTAGGGCTCGGGCGGGCGGATGGCGCGGACCTTGGCGGCCTCATTGCCCACCAGTTCCTTGTCGATGCCGGAGACAATCACCTTGGTGTTGTTCTCCACCTTGAAGGTGATGCCCTCAGGCGGCTCCATCTCAACGGGGTGGCTGTAGCCAGCGCTGACCACCAGGGTCTTGCCCTTGACCTGGGCTCTGGAACCCACGCCAACGATTTCAAGGGTCTTGCTGTAGCCGTTGTTGACGCCCTCGATCATGTTGGCGACGAGGGTGCGGCACAGGCCGTGGCGCTCGCGGGAAAAGCGCTTGCTAGTGGATGGAGCAACCACGATTGTGTTGTTGTCCTGGCTGACGCTGACGCCGTCAGGAAGGGTGAGTTCCAGTTCGCCCTTTGGTCCCTTGACCTTCACGGTGAGGCCGTTGAGGGAGACGGTCACCTTGTCTGGGACTGGAACGGGATTTTTGCCGATACGTGACATGGTTGAGCTCCGAATCAGTAGACGTAACAGAGCACCTCGCCCCCGACGCCCTCGCGGCGGGCATCGCGATCACTCATCACTCCCTTGGAGGTGGAGATGATCGCAACGCCAAGACCGCCAAGGACCTTGGGTAGGCCACGGGTGTTCTTGTAGATACGCAGACCTGGCTTACTCACCCGCTGCATGGAGCGAATGGTGGGAAGCCGGTGCTTGCCGCTGTACTTGAGGGAGAGCACCAGTTCGGTGCGCACACCCTCGCCCTGTTCGCTGATCTCGGAGATGAAGCCCTCCTGCTGCAGCACCTTGGCGATGCTACGGGTCATGCGGGATGCAGGGATCTTGGTGGTCTCGTGACGCTTCTCACTCGCATTGCGAATGCGGGTGAGCATGTCGGAAATGGGGTCGTGGTTGGCCATAAGTGTCGACGGGGAGGGCTCAGTTGCTCTGGAACGGCATTCCCATCTCGCGGAGGAGGGCCCGGCCCTCTTCGTCTGAACGGGCGGTGGTCACGATGGTGATGTCCATGCCACGGATGGCATCGATCTTGTCGAAGGAGATCTCAGGAAAAATGATCTGTTCCCTCACCCCCAGGGTGTAGTTGCCGCGCCCGTCAAAGCTCTTCGGGCTCACCCCGCGGAAGTCTCGGATGCGGGGCAGCGCCAGGTTGATTAGGCGCTCTAGGAACGCATACATCCGGTCACCGCGAAGAGTGACGGCACAACCAATGGGCATGCCCTGGCGAATTTTGAAGCCGGCGATGGCCTTCTTTGCACGGGTCACGACCACTTTCTGGCCGGTGATCTGCGCCAGCTCGCTCACCGAGGCCTCGAGGGACTTGGCGTTGGCGGCGGCTTCGCCGAGGCCCCGGTTGACGGTGACTTTCACCACCTTGGGGACTTCGTGGATGTTGGTGAGGGATAGATCCTTCTGCAGCTTGGGCTGAATGGTCTCCCGGTAACGCTTCTTGAGTGACATGGGGGTGTGGGGTGCTTCTGGGCTTGGTCAGAAGTCGGGTTCAGTCGAGGACTTCACCGGTTTTCTTGAGCTTCCGCTTCTTGCTGCCGTCCTTTTCGACGACGATCTCAACGCGGCTGGCCACCTTCTTGGCGGTGGAATAGAGCATCACGTTGGAGGCATGCAGAGATGCTTCCTCGTTGACGATGCGTCCGGTTTCACCTTCCTGGGTGGGTTTCTCATGGCGGGTGCGCATGTTGACGCCCTCCACGATCACGCGGTTCTCGTTGGGCAGAGTGCGCAGCACCTCGCCGGTTTTGCCCTTGTCCTTGCCGGCGATCACCTGAACGGTGTCGCCTTTGCGGATGCGCAATTTGGTGCGATCGGTGGGCTTGGCCTTGCTGGTTGCGGTGGCCATGGTCAAATCACCTCCGGAGCGAGGGACACTATTTTTGTGAAGTTGCGCTCGCGCAGTTCACGGGCCACCGGTCCGAAGACACGGGTGCCTTTGGGGTTGTTGTCGGCGTTGATGATCACCGCAGCGTTGTCGTCGAACCGGATGGAGTTGCCGGTGTCGCGGCGGAGGGTTGCCTTGGTGCGAACCACCACGGCTTTCACCACATCAGACTTCTTCACGCCCATGTTGGGCATGGCGTCTTTCACGGCGGCGACGATCACATCACCCACGTGGGCGTAGCGACGGTTAGTACCCAGCACACGGATGCACTGGATGCGCTTGGCGCCGCTGTTGTCGGCGACGCTCAAATAGCTCTCCTGCTGGATCATTCGCTCACCTCCTCGGTCGCAGCCTTGGCTGCTGGGGCTGCGCTTTTGGTTGCCGGGTCAGCTTTGGGGCTGTGGCTCAGGACCTCGGCAATGGCCCAGCGCTTGTGCCGGCTCATCGGACGGGTTTCTGTGATACGGACACGGTCCCCGACGCGACAGGAGTTGTCTTCGTCGTGGGCTTTGTAGCGGGTGGTGCGGCTGACCGTCTTTTGATAGATGGGGTGGGGGAAGCGGCTTTCCACCGCTACGACCACCGTTTTTTCCATCTTGTCGCTGACGACGGTGCCGACCCTTTCCTTGACTGCCATGGGTACAGAGAGGGGGATCAGGACGCGGCGGAGCGCTGGCGCTCCGTTTGCACCGTCAGCAGCTGGGCCAGCTTGATGCGGACCTCTTTGAAACGGTGCGTGCTGGCCAACTGGCGGGTGGCCTGCTGGAAGCGGAGTTGGAACAGTTCGCGGCGCAAGCCATCGATTTGTTCATGAATGTCCGAATCGGACAGGCTGCGCACATCGGCGGCGTTGGGACGGGCCATGGTCAGGACTCCACGGTGACGGCTTCAGAAGCTGCCGGGGCATCGGCACCAGCTGACTTCTCCTGCTCATCCAGTTGGATGAACTTGGTCTTCACGGGCAGCTTGTACTGCGCCAGGCGCATGGCCTCCTTGGCGATTTCGGGGGTGATTTCATCACCACCCATCTCAAAGAGAATGCGACCTGGTTTGATCACAGCCACCCAGAATTCCGGGTTGCCCTTACCGGAACCCATCCGGGTTTCAGCGGCACGCATGGTGATCGATTTGTCCGGAAAAATCCGGATCCAGATCTTGCCGCCACGCTTGACGTGACGGGTCATGGCACGACGGCTGGCCTCGATCTGGCGTGAGGTGATCCAGCCGCACTCCTGTGCCTGCAGCGCGAATTTGCCGAAGGCAATGGTGTTGCCCCGGGTGGCGACGCCGCGCATGCGGCCCCGCTGCATTTTCCGGAATTTGACGCGTTTTGGACTCAGCATGGTTTAGGCCTCCTGTTCAACCCTCGTTGGAGCGGTCTTCGAACTGTTGGGGCCGACGGCTGGCCCGGCGGCGAGGGGAAGCCCCCACCGGTATCTGCGGAGCTTCATCGCCCAGCACTTCTCCCTTAAAGACCCACACCTTGATTCCCAGCACGCCGTAGGTCGTGCTGGCCACCTTGGTGGCGTAATCGATGTCCGCCCGCAGGGTGTGCAGGGGAACGCGGCCTTCTCGGGTCCACTCGGTTCGGGCGATCTCAGCGCCGTTGAGGCGGCCAGACACTTGGATCTTCAGGCCGAGAACCCCAGCGCGTTGGGCGCGCTGGACGGCCATGCGGATGGTGCGGCGGAACGCCACACGTTTTTCCAGTTGCTGGGCGATGTACTCAGCTAGCAGGAAGGCGTCGCCGTCGACGCGCTCCACTTCGACAACGTTGATCCGAACTTGGCGGCTCCGATCACCGACTGTCTTCTGGATTCCGGAACGGAGTTCCTCAATTCCACTGCCCTGGCGGCCCACCAGCACGCCGGGGCGTGCGGTCTTGAGCTCCACCTCGAGTTGATCGGCTTTACGGGCGATCAGCACATCACTGATGCCAGCGGAACCGTATTTCTTGTGGATGAACTTGCGGATCCGGTCGTCCTCCTGGAGGAGGGCCGGATAACTCTTGCTGGAGGCGTACCAGCGTGACCGGTGTTCCTGGGTGATCCCCAGGCGCAGACCGGTTGGGTTGATTTTGTGTCCCATTGGGTCAGAGTCCTCGGGGGTCAGGAATCGGGCTGAGCCGCCACAGCAATGCTGATGTGGCAGGTCTGCTTCTTGATCTGGTAAGCGCGACCCTGAGCCCTGGGGCGGTAGCGCTTCATGGCCGGGCCCATGTCGGCACTGGCACTGGAGATCACCAAGGAGGAGGGATCGAGACCCAGGTTGTGCTCGGCATTGGCCACAGCAGACCGGAGCACTTTGGTGATCGGTCCGGTGGAGCGGTAGGGCATGAACTCGAGCATGATCAGGGCGTCGCGATAGGTGCGACCTCGGATCTGATCGAGAACCCGGCGCACCTTCGACACGGAGCCTCGAATGAAGCGTCCATGTGCCTGGGCGGTGGGAGCCATGGTGGATGACGTGGTCATGGCGTCAGCGGCCTCCTTTCTTGTCTTTGATGTGGCCCTTGAAGGTGCGGGTGGGAGCGAACTCCCCCAGCTTGTGACCCACCATCTGCTCAGTGATGAAAACGGGCACGTGGGTCTTGCCGTTGTGAACGGCAATGGTGTGGCCGATCATCATCGGCAGGATCGTGGAGGCCCGAGACCAGGTCTTGATCACGGACTTGTCATCGGTGTCGTTCTGCTTTTCAACCTTGCGAAGCAGGCTGTCGGCAATAAACGGACCCTTTTTGAGTGAACGTCCCATAGCGGTTTAAGCAAGCGGCAAAACGATGGTTGGCATCAGGAATCGCGTCCGCCACGGCTCCGCTTGGAGGTCTTGCGACGCTTCCGGAGCACGTATTGGTTGCTGGGCTTGTTCCGCTTGCGGGTCTTGAGACCGAGGGCGGGTTTGCCCCAGGGGGTCACTGGGCCGGAGCGGCCGATCGGTGCCCGACCCTCACCACCACCGTGGGGGTGGTCGCAGGGGTTCATCACGCTGCCTCGAACCTGGGGACGACGCCCCAGCCAGCGGCGACGCCCCGCCTTTCCGAGACTGGTGTTGCGGACTTCGGAGTTGCCAACCTCACCGAGGGTGGCGTAGCACTCACGCCGGACCAGGCGCACCTCGGTGGAAGGCAGCTTGAGGGCGACGTAGTCACCTTCCTTGGCCATTACCTGAGCGCTGGCACCGGCTGTGCGGACCATCTGGCCGCCGCGGCCGGCGTAGAGCTCAACGCAGTGAACGCTCGAACCCAGGGGCACGGCCGAAAGCGGCATGGCGTTGCCGATCTCGATTGGGGCGTCGGGCCCGGAGACCACGGTTTGGCCCACCTGAACGCCTGCTGGCGCCAGGATGTAGCGCTTCTCGCCATCGCAGTAGAAGAGCAGCGCCAGACGGGCGTTGCGATGGGGGTCGTAGTGGATGGCAGCTACCTTGGCGGTGATGCCGTGTTTGTTGCGGCGGAAGTCCACCACGCGGTACAGCCGCTTGTGACCGCCACCGCGATGGCGGCAGGTGATCACACCACGGTTGTTGCGGCCCTTGCGGCGGTGTTTAGGCAACACCAGGGACCGTTCCGGCTTGCGGCCGGTGATCTCACTGAAGTCAGTGACCACCCTGGTTCTGGTGCCGGGGGTGTAGGGGCGGAAGTTACGGATTGCCATGACGATTCAGACCCCTCAGGACTCAGGGAAGAGTTGGATCGAGTTGCCCTCCGCCAGGCGCACCAAGGCTTTCTTCACCTGGGCTCGTTTCCCGGCGAAGCGACCCATCCGACGTGTGCGACGGGGGGGATTCATGGTGCTGATGCCGGTAACCTTCACATCGAAGAGCTGCTCGATGGCAGCTTTGATGTCAGGTTTCGCGGCGCGGTGGTCAACCTCGAAGGTGTACTGGTTGAACTCGAGGGCCCGGGTGGCCTTCTCTGTGATCAGCGGCCGACGGATCACGTCAGCCAGGCGGCCCTGGAAACGTTCAGTCATCGCCGTAGACCTCCTGGATGGTTGCAAGGGCGTCCGCGCCGAGCACCAGAGCGTTGGCGTGGAGCAGATCGAAGACGTTGAGCTGATTGGCGGCGATCAGCTTCACTTTTTCGAGGTTGCGTACCGAGCAGCGCACCACGTCGGACGGTTCGGTGAGCACGATCAACACCTTGGCGTCAGCAGCGATGCCGAGCCGGCCGAGGGCGTTCGTGATCTCTTTGGTCTTGGGGGCTTCAAGGCTCGTGCCGAAGTCTTTCACCACCGTTACATCGTCGATGCGGGCCATCAGCGCAGTGCGCAGCGCCAGGCGACGTTCCTTGCGGTTCATCGCAAGGTTGTAGGTGCGGGGCTTCGGCCCGAAGACGATGCCGCCGCCGGGGCGCAGAGGGGTGCGTATTGAACCCTGACGGGCCCGGCCGGTTCCTTTCTGCTTGTAAGGCTTGCGGCCACCACCACGCACCTCGGATCGGGTGAGAGTCGAAGCGGTTCCCTGACGGCTGTGGGCCTGCTGGCGCAGAACCGCACGGTGCATCAGGTCATTGGCCGTGGACTCTTTGGCCACTTTCAGATCGAGGGTCGCCTTGCCGGCTTCCTTTCCCTGCCAGTCGCGAATCACGCAGTCAGCCATCACTGTCCTCCTTTTGCGGGCTTGGCACCCACCCGCAAGGCGGGTCGGATGTTCAGCAGGGCACCCGGCTTGCCGGGAACTGACCCTTTCACCACCAGCAGGTTTCGCTCGCAGTCCACCTTGAGGATGGTCAGGCCGCGAGTGGTGGTCTTCTTGCCGCCGTAGCGACCGGCCATTCGCTTGCCGGGATAGATCCGTCCAGGCGTGGTGCCGGGGCCAATCGACCCGGGCTCGCGGTGGTTCTTGGAACCGTGGGTCATCGGTCCACGGCTGAAACCGTGGCGTTTCTGATAGCCGGAGAATCCACGGCCGATTGTGTCACCGCTGACATCCACCTTCTGGCCGGCCTCGAAATCACCAACGGTGATTGATCCGCCCAGTTCGAAGCCTTCCAGGTCAACTACGCGGTACTCGCGCAGGTGACGGAGGAGGGTTTCGCCGGTTTTTTTGAGGTGACCCTTGGCAGGCTTATTGGTCAGCTTTTCGCGGGTCTCGCCAAAGCCGATCTGCACCGCGGCATAGCCATCGGTGTCGCTGCTTTTGAGTTGGGTAATGCGGCAGGGGCCGGCCTCGATCAAGGTGACGGGGACGGCTCTGCCCTGCTCGTCGAAGAACTGGGACATACCCAGCTTCTTCCCGAGAATGCCGATTGACATGAGTGGGGAGGAAGCGCCAGCGGGACTAGCACCAACCGGAGATCCGGATGGGGCATGGCGTGCTGATCGGTTGGACGCAGACGTTGTTCGAGAGAAGAATCCGAAGAGGATCTCTTTCGAATTGGGGCTAGCGATCGATTCAGCGGGGCTGGGACTGACCTGTGCACGGAGTGCTCCGGAAGTTTCCCGGCGGATCAGATGACCCGCTCTGGCCTGAGGACCCAGCGCAATCGCGGGGTCTGTTCTGCCGACTGGAGGCCCGGCTAGCGGACGGGCACAGAAACGCAGAACAAAGAAAGAACATACAACAGCGCCTGACCTCTTCTTCCCCGCTTTCCCTTTGACTGCCAGACTCTCTTCCAGCATTACTGCAGTCATGCCTCTGCTTCTCACTGGTCGGACATTCCGTCGCGACCTCGAAGCCCATGGTTGCCTGGCCGTGCATGCCCCGCTGGAAGGTGGAGCTGAAACCAGGTTGTTGCGCCGGTTGCGCGGTGCCGGCTATCGCACCCGCATCTCTTCAGCCCGTGGCCTGGGGGATCCGGAGATGTTCCTGACCCGGAAACACGGAATCCGTCCTCCCCATCTGGGCCATCAAAGCGTCGGTCGTGGTGCTGCTGTCGGCGAGGTGCAGGAGGTGGTGCCGCAGCTTGGGGATCTGCTGGACGGTGAAGCTCAGGTGGCCCTTTGGCTGCTGGAGGGGCAGGTCCTGTCGCAATCGGAACTGTGCTCTCTCTGCGATCTCTGCAGCCGTGAACCACGCCTGCGCATCATTGTGGAGATGGGTGGAGCCAGGAGCCTGCGATGGCAGCCGATGAGCGGCCTTCTGGCCAGCTGAGTCCTCACGAAGCCCTTCGGCAGGGGCACTGGGTCAAGTTGATTTGTGGCGCCAGTAACCAGGACATACCCGCGATAACGGATCTCTGTGCCGTATACGGAGCAGTCGGCATTGATTGCATTGACGTTGCCGCCGATCCAGCCGTTGTTAGAGCGGCTCGTCAGGGGCTTCGTTGGCTGGAACAGCACGGCATGGCAAGGCCATGGCTGATGGTGAGCGTCAGCGACGGCAGTGATGCCCACTTCCGCAAGGCCTGGTTTGATCCTGCCCGCTGTCCGGTCGACTGCCCGAGACCTTGCCAGCGAGTCTGTCCAGCGGAGGCGATCGCAGCCCAGGGAGCTGTGGATGAGCGCCGTTGTTACGGCTGTGGCCGCTGTCTACCCAGCTGTCCGCTGGGACTGATCGAAGAGCGAGACCACCGGCTCGGTTCCGATGCGATCGCTGAGTTGATGGTGGCGATGCGTCCGGATGCGGTGGAAGTGCATACCGCCCCTGGAAGGGGTGAGGCCTTCGATGCCGTGTTGGCGCAGCTGGCTCTGTCGGAGGTGCCGCTGCAGCGTCTGGCCGTGAGTTGCGGCTTGGAGGGCTATGCCCTGACACCTTCCGCTCTTGGCCAGGAGCTGTGGCAACGGCACAGTAGCCTACGCCGTTGGGGCTTCAGCCCCCTGTGGCAGCTGGATGGACGCCCGATGAGTGGTGATGTCGGCGCCGGAACGGCCCGGGCTGCGGTCCAGCTTTGGCGCTGCATGCAGCCGCTGGCTCCGCCCGGACCGCTGCAACTGGCCGGTGGCACCAATGCCAGCACGGTGGAGCTGTTGCTGTCTAACGAACGACCTGCAGGGGTCGCTTTCGGTGGGATGGCTCGCCGTCTGCTGATGCCCTTGATTCTCCAGGCGCAAGCCCAGGGCACATCCCTGCGTCACTGGCCTGAAGGCTGGCGGTCTGCTCTCGCACTGGCCCGCTCTTTGGTGGAGCCATGGCGGCGACGGCCGGGGATAGAACGCTCCTGCTAGAAGCGGGTCCGGGGGTTGCAGTGATGACCACACAACGGATCACAGACGATCTCGAGCGGTTGCTGGTTCTGCTCCCAGATCCAGTGCGAGAAGCCCTTCGCCCGCCGGAACGCCGGGACCAGCTGCTGGAAGTGGTGCTTGATCTGGGACGTGTCCCTGAGGCGCGCTACCCCGGACAGGCCGTAGCCCTTGGTGAGGTCGCACTCAGCCGGAAGGACCTGGACGCGACGGTGGCTAGGTTGGGATGTTTTGGTGCCGACAACCGAGCCGGAATTGAGCGGACCCTGCATCGGATCAGCGCGATCCGCAATCGCCGTGGGGATGTGGTCGGCCTGACCTGCAGGGTTGGTCGTGCTGTGTTCGGCACCGTGGCCCTTGTTCGGGATTTGCTGGATGGTGGTAAGTCCATGTTGCTGATGGGGCGCCCAGGCGTCGGAAAAACCACCGCCTTGCGCGAAATTGCCCGCGTCCTGGCAGATGACCTGCAGCGACGGGTAGTGGTGATCGACACCAGCAATGAAATCGCCGGCGATGGCGACATCCCCCATCCCGCGATCGGTCGGGCCCGTCGGATGCAGGTGGCCCGGCCTGAACAGCAGCACCAGGTGATGATCGAGGCTGTGGAGAACCACATGCCTGAGGTCATCGTCATCGACGAGATCGGAACGGAGCTGGAGGCCCAGGCGGCCCGTACGATTGCCGAACGGGGCGTGATGCTGGTGGCCACGGCCCATGGAAACGCCCTCGCCAATCTGATCAAGAACCCCACCCTCAGTGATCTGGTGGGCGGCATTCAGTCGGTGACCCTCGGGGACGATGAAGCCCGGAGACGGCGCACTCAGAAAACAGTGCTTGAGCGCGCCGCCGAGCCCACGTTCCCTGTGGCGGTGGAGATGCACAGTCGCCAGCGCTGGGCGGTGCACACCGATGTGGCCTCCACGGTGGACCAGTTGCTGCGCGGCCTGCAGCCTCGGATCCAGGAGCGTGAGCTTGCGGCTGATGGCGCCGTTCGGTTGGTGGATTCACCGGACCAGCGGCGGCCCCGCCAACAGGCCTCTCCAGGGCTGCAGAACAGGCCCGCCTTGGTGGCTGTGCCGATGCCCCCGCCCGTCGATCAGTCTCCCGTCGACATCGAGGAGAAGGCCAAATCCTCCATTGATGATCTTCAGGTGTTGTGCTGCGGGATCACACCGCAGCTGGTGGAGGAATCGACCCGCCGCTATGGGTGGCCCGTGCGGGTGGTGGAGGATCTGTCAGATGCGGATGTGGTCTTGAGCATCCGTCAGGGGCTGGGACGTCAGCCGTCGCTGCGGCGGCAGGCCCGTGAGCTGAAGCTGCCGATCCTGGTGATCAAGGCCGACACGTTGCCTCAGGTGGAGCGCGCGCTGGAACGATTGCTCAGTCGGCGAGAGGGAACGGATCAGGAGGAGTCTGGTTTCGTTCCTGGGGACGGCCAGGACGATGAACTTGCTGGCCTCGAGGAGTGTCGGTTGGCCGTGGAGCAGGTGGTGATGCCTCAGGGGCGGCCTGTGGAACTACTTCCGCGGTCAGAACGGGTGCGTCGGATGCAAGCCGATCTAGTGAAGCGTTATCGCTTGCGGAGCGATGTGTTCGGCCAGGCGGAACATTGCCGATTGCGTGTTTTTCCCCCCTGATGACTCATCGGTGGATTGACGAAGGTCAGCCTGCTGTGGGTAACTATTTGGAAGCCGGAGCGCTGTCCGATCGCGGAGCCGCCCGGATTATTGGGCCGTCGCCAAGTGGTAAGGCAGCGGGTTTTGGTCCCGCCATTCCTAGGTTCGAATCCTAGCGGCCCAGTTTTTCCGTCATGACGGCACGTCCTCTTCTCGTCTTCGACTTCGACGGCGTCATCGTCGATGGCATGGCCGAGTACTGGTGGAGTGCCTGGATGGCAGCCCAGCGGCTCAAAGCAGAGCCCCAGGGGCTCGAGCCAGATCAAGTGCCGCAGGGTTTTCGTCGGTTGCGTCCCTGGGTGCATCATGGCTGGGAGATGGTGCTGCTGGCCGCTGAGATGCCTCGGCTGGATCCCGAGCGCTGGACCCAGGACTATGGGTCTGAGCAGGCCCTGGCTCTGCAGCGGCGAGGCTGGTCCGCTTCGCAACTGCAGGAGGCCCTGGACGAGGCGCGGCAGCAGGCGGTCGGCTCCGATCGAGCGGCCTGGCTTGGCCTGCATCACCCGTTCCCCGGTCTGGTGGAACGATTGCAGGCTCTCCAGGAAGAGGGTGTGGATTGGGCTGTGCTCACCACCAAGACGGCCGCGTTCACTGCTGAGTTGCTGGAGAGCCTTGGCTTGCAGCCCTGGCGCCTGGATGGGCGGGAGGTCGGTCCGAAGCCGGAGGTGCTGCTGCGACTGCAGCGAGAACGAGCGCTGGCGGGTTTTATCGAGGACCGCCGTGCCACCCTCGAGACGGTGCGCGACACCGATGGTCTTAAAGCTTTGCCGTGTTGGCTGGCGAGCTGGGGTTACCTCAAGCCCTCCGATCGCGAGGATCTCCCGCAGGGGATCCAGCTGATTGACCCGGAGCGGTTGGCGACCCCCCTGGCGCAATGGCCCTGATCCGTTAGCGTACGCCTGTACTACCTGAGGCGATTCGGCGCTTCTGTGGCATTGGATCTCTCGTTCCTTAGTTTCAGGTTGCTTCCATGCCTGCAGATATGAAAACCGCCGCCTCCGGTTCCGATCCCCGTTCCTCCGGCGAGCGTGACAAGGCGCTGAATCTGGTGCTCGGCCAAATCGAGCGTAATTTTGGCAAGGGGTCGATCATGCGCCTCGGCGATGCCTCCCGGATGCGGGTGGAAACCATCTCCACCGGAGCCCTTACCCTCGATCTGGCGCTGGGTGGCGGATATCCCAAGGGCCGCGTGGTTGAGATCTATGGACCGGAGAGCTCCGGTAAGACCACTCTCACCCTGCATGCCATCGCAGAAGTGCAGAAGCGAGGCGGTGTGGCCGCTTTTGTTGATGCTGAGCACGCCCTGGATCCGGTTTATGCCGCCTCTCTCGGCGTAGATGTGGAGAATCTGCTGGTGTCCCAGCCGGATACCGGCGAGATGGCGCTGGAAATCGTCGATCAGCTGGTGCGCTCGGCGGCGGTTGACATCGTTGTGATCGACTCGGTGGCGGCCCTGACGCCGCGGGCTGAGATCGAAGGTGAAATGGGGGATCTGGCGGTCGGAAGTCAGGCTCGTCTGATGAGTCAGGCGATGCGGAAGATCACGGGCAACATCGGCAAATCCGGTTGCACGGTGATTTTCCTCAACCAGCTGCGCCTCAAGATCGGCGTGACCTACGGCAACCCTGAAACCACCACAGGTGGTAACGCGCTGAAGTTCTATGCCTCCGTTCGACTGGACATCCGTCGGATCCAGACGCTGAAGAAAGGGACTGAGGAATTCGGGATTCGGGCCAAGGTCAAGGTCGCCAAGAACAAGGTGGCTCCGCCGTTCCGCATCGCTGAGTTCGACATCCTGTTCGGACGCGGCATCAGCACCCTGGGTTGTTTGCTGGATCTGGCTGAAGAAACCGGAGTGGTGATCCGGAAGGGGGCTTGGTACAGCTACGAGGGCGACAACATCGGTCAAGGCCGGGACAACACCATCGCCTGGATGGAAGAGAACCCCGAAGCCGCAACCACCATCGAACAGCTGGTGCGTCAGAAGCTCACTGAGGGATCCGAGGTGAAGGCCAATTCGATGAAGCCTCTCTCTGCAGCGGCTCGGTCTGCGGCGAGCTCGGCTCCGAAGGCCGCAGCTGATGAGGCGGCTGCCTGACTCAGGTCCGGGAGGGTGCGGACAGTTGGCTTGCTGTGCTGTCCGCTCCCTTGCGCTGATGAAGCATTTCGTTCATCCGCTGGAGTTCCTGGATGGCCTCGGCTCCTTCCAGCTTCACCAGCTCATGGCCGTGGCGGGATTCCACCCAACTGATGCCGTAATCGGACACGAGAAAGCGCACCACATGGCCATCTTCGAGGTCGGCGACGAACGACGCACTATGGCCATCTTCGCCTTCCCCGCAGGAATAGCAGCTGGCGGTGATTCCACTGGCTTTGAGGCCGGTTGCCAGGGCTTGCAGGCTTATAACGAGATCCTGAACCACGGAGCGGTAGTGCTCGGCGAGACGGGGGAATATGCCTGAGTACTAAGCAAGATCAAATTCAAAGGTTTTCTTTAACATCTGCGCATCCGAGGTGCTCTGGGGTGTCAGGGAGTGTCCGCCAGGGTCCACCAGCCCGCGGCAGGACCGATGAAGCGCACTGTCACCCAGAACACCGCCATGGCGCCGATCCCGATCCATGCCCCGCGGGTGGTGACCGCCACAAACTGCTGGGTCTGATTCTGGGTGAGGGGGATCCACGACACGATCCGGGGAGACGTGTCCTCGGAGGACGCGCCTTTTTTGGGTTGGCGTGGTGGCAGGCCCTGGGCCGACCGTTGGCGAGCTTCTCCCATCCCAACAAGCTGTCCTCTCGTCAGCTTATTCAAGCCTGAGTGGGTGAGTCAGTCAGGAAGAAGTCGTTGGAGCGGGCGCCAGGGTTCAAGCCGCTGCAGCACCTGGTCGCCCCAGCTCCGTCCTCGCAGTCGGCCATCCAGTACCGCAAGCCTGCCTCCCGAACGACGCAGGGGGGCCACGGCGGCAGGAATCTGGCTCAGCGCTTCCGGAAGCAGGAGGGAGCGGAACCAGTCCGCACCCTGAGATTTCATCCGCTCCACTCGGGCGGCTGTGATCGGGTCGGTGAGGCTGGCGAGCGGAAGCAGTCCGATGATTATCTGCTCTGGCTCCGGTAACTGGTGGAGGTGCTGCAACCACCAGCTCCAGCTGCCGCTGATCACGCCGTTGGTTTC
>QCSJ01000039.1 GCA_003211535.1 Synechococcus sp. AG-670-A05
CTTGATCGGTGTCAGCGCCTTGCGCTGCTCCTGGTCCATCGACTGCAGCACCTTCAGCTCGATCGGCAGACCATGGCAGTCCCAACCGGGGACGTAGCGCACCTGGCGACCCTGCATCACCTGATATTTGTTGATCACGTCCTTGAGCACCTTGTTCAAAGCGTGCCCCATGTGCAGGGTGCCATTGGCATATGGCGGGCCGTCGTGGAGTGTGAAGGTGGGGCCTTTGTTCTCGAGCCCCAGCTGTCCATCGATGCTGTGGCTGCTCCAGAAGGCCTGCAGTTCCGGCTCGCGTTTCACAGCGTTGGCACGCATGCCGAAGCCGGTCTGCAGCAGGTTGAGCGTGTCCTTGTAGGAGGGACGTCCCTCAGCGGCGGCGTCGCGCTTCTCCTTGCTCACGGGATCCCTCACAGGCCTGGGAATTATCAGTCTTCGCCTTCGCTTGCGGTGGGTTCCGGGCTGGGGCTTTCAGTCGACATCGGTGTCACCGGTACCTCCTCTGCCGTTTCAGGGCGGACCCACTTCTTCCCTGAAACGCCTGATTTCCCAGCGGGCTTCAGTTGCTTGGCCATCCCCCCGAGGCCTTCGGACAGACCTCCGGCAGCCGTACCCAGCTGGCGCACTCCGGTCAACCAGTGGTCGATCGAACGCAGCCGTGCCTTTTCCTCCTCACTGAGGGCCTGCCAGCGGGCCTGCCCCACTTCCGCACTGAGTCGACTCACCAGAAGGCCACCGCAGAGCACCGCCAGCATTGGGGCTCCCCGCAACCGGTCACTGCAGGTCACAAGCACCAGCCCCAGCAGCAGAACGACGGCTCCCAACAAGCCGTCTCGCGGTCGGCTCAGTTCCACCGCCAGCAGTGGCAGCAAAAGCAGGGCGAGACCGAACAGCAGGCAGACGTCGCCGCTCAGGGTCGCAAGCATTGGTGGCGCTGGATCAACTGCTTCATTCTGGATCGCTCCGTAAGCTGAGGGTTCAGCCCACCTGGCGGAATTGGTAGACGCGCTGGTTTTAGGTACCAGTGGCCTTGGTCGTGGGGGTTCAAGTCCCCCGGTGGGCATTCCTTTCTCTACCTTGGTTGCGGACTGTTCAGCTTCGGCACTGATCTGCGGATGACCCAGAGCTTTGCTCTCCACCAGCAGCCTCGTCCGGTCAGCGCGGGGTACAGATCCGTGCCGCGCGAATTCGTGGATCCACCTGCGGCGTGGAATCCCACGGTGGCACTTTTTCTCGGTGGATATGTTCTGGCTGCCTTCACGATCTGGGGTTGGTTCTTTGGTGCCCTGCCGCTGTCTGTGCTGTTGTGCACTGGATTTCTTGCCTTGCACCTCGAAGGCACCGTCATTCATGACGCTTGTCACAACGCGGCGCATCCCAATCGCTGGATCAATCAGGCTATGGGTCACGGCTCAGCCTTGTTGCTGGGCTTCAGCTTTCCGGTGTTCACCCGGGTGCATCTCGAGCATCACGCCCATGTGAATGATCCCAAGAACGATCCCGATCACATCGTCAGCACTTTTGGGCCCCTTTGGCTAATTGCACCACGATTTTTCTACCACGAGTGGTTCTTCTTCCAGCGGCGGTTATGGAGGCGATGGGAACTTATTCAGTGGGGGTTGGAGCGCAGCATGTTTGTGGTGATTGTTCTGGCTGCAGCACGGTTTGAATTTCTGCCGTTCATCTTCAATTGCTGGTTTGCTCCGGCGCTGATGGTGGGTGTCACCCTTGGACTCTTTTTCGATTATTTGCCCCATCGTCCCTTTACATCCAGAAATCGCTGGACCAATGCCCGGATCTATCCGGGGCGTTTGATGAACTGGCTGATCATGGGGCAGAACTACCACCTGGTTCATCACCTGTGGCCATCCATTCCCTGGTTTGAATACAAGCCTGCCTACGAAGCCACAAAGCCTTTGCTGGATGTGAAGGGATCACCTCAGCGTCTTGGAATTTTTGAGACTCGTAGGGATGGATATAATTTTCTTTACGACATCCTTGTGGGCGTCCGCAGCCACAAACGTCGTCGCGGAAAGATGCGTCGTGCTGCGCGCTTCATGCCCATGCGATCTCTGCAACGTCACTGGTTGGGGTTTGTTGATCGCATTGCGATCAAAACCGAGCCAAGGCGACCGATTAATCGCTGACCGATCAATCAGCCAGGATTTTCGGAACACGGAAGAAATCTCCTTCGCGCAGCGGAGCTTGATTTAGGATATCTTCACGTATTGGTGTTGGGGTTACGCCGTCCTCACGGGTCACGTTGGTCACCTCCACAGCACGGGTGGTTTCAGGGACGCCTTCGGTGTCGATAGTTTCAAGTTGACCGACATATTCAAGGATCGACTCCAGCTGACCGGTGTAAGTGGCGATCTTTTCCTCGGGCAGATCAAGCCGGGCCAGCTTGGCCACCTTGCGCACGTCATTGGCGGAGATTCGGCTCATGCTTCGCTCAGGAAACTGCGGAGATCTTCGCTCAGCGCGGTCGCAGCTGTCTCCAGCAGGGCTGCACCTTGTTCAAATGTGGCCAACGAGGGATGCGATCCCATCCGACCGTCAGGATGGCGGCGTCTGAAGTCCTCCGGGCCATGGATGGGCCCAGCTGGCGCTGGATCCGGCAGGGGACGCTGCTTAGTTTGAAGGCTTGGCTCCACCTTCAGGGTCACGGCGATCTCGCTTGGCGTGGCGTGGTGACCTTCCTTGTTCCCATAAAGGTCCCGGGCTTGCCGCATCACCGGTCCGGCCATGAACCAGTTGGCCAGACGGCAGCGCAGTTGCGATGCCACAGGCAGATCCCGACTGGCGGCCGTGCCATGGGCCTGGGCGAAGGCGGCCTTGGTGGTGGCGATGTTGCCGCCATGTCCGTTGATCACGAACACTCTCTCGAAGCCGTGCCGGGCCAGGGAGAGCACCAGGTCGTGTATCACCGCCAGCAGGGTGGCCGGTTGCAGACTCATGGTGCCGGCGAAACCAAGGTGATGTTCGGCCATGCCGAATGCCTGTGCAGGGGTTACCAGAACCCCAGTGCGACGCCCAACCTCCAAGGCCACGGCTTCCGCAGTCAGGGCATCGGTCCCGATGGCTCCGGTGGGACCGTGCTGTTCAGTGGATCCCAAGGGGACGATCACCCCTTTGCAGTGATCGAGATAGGTCTCAACCTCCGGCCAGCTGCGCAGGGCCAGGCGGATTGCTTCGGTGCTGTCGGCGGGGCCGGGCAGGCTTGCGGTCATGCTTAGTGGGCGGTGCCGTTGCCTTCGTACTTGTCCGTGTTGTAGTAGCCGCCACGGGTCCCGAAGAACAGGCAAGCCAGAGGGAATAAAACGATGCTGCCCAGCAGCACGGTTCCCAGATTGAAGCCAGAGAGGGCCACTTCCATGCAGTGCTTGATGGTCTTGTCAGCTTGGCGGAATTGCAGCGACCGTGCAGGGAATTAAGTGGATTTTGTTGACAGTTCCGCGCCCTCCCCCGGGACATCCAACCAGCTGCGCAGCCAGCCTGTGAGCCAAATGAACGGCAGAGTGTCGGCCAAGGCGGCCAGCAGTTTGAACAGGTATCCCCCTACAACAAAACTGCCGAGCTGAGGCAGCAGAGCTTGGTCCGGATTCACCGGCAGCACGTGGGCGGCAAAATGGCTGATCAGAACGACGGCGCTGGTGTCAACGAGCTGACTCACCAGGGTGGAGCCATTGTTGCGTAACCAGAGCGCCTTGCCATTGGTGCGGCGTTTCCAGAAGTGAAATACGCGCACGTCCACAAATTGGGCTGTGAGGTAAGCCACCATCGAGGCACCGATCGATCCAAAGCTGAGCTGCTGAATCGTGCGGAAGGTTGTTTCATCGCTTCCCGGCATGGCAGGCAGGAGGCCCCCCAGCCAGAGGATCAGCAGCACCCAGCCGTTGAGCAGAAGCCCTACCCACACCAGTTGGTTGGCCTTTTCTTCCCCCCAGAGTTCACTGATCAGATCTGTGCACAGGAAAGTGACCGGATAAGGAAGAGCGCCGACGGCCACAATGATGGGCCAGGATCCGATTTGTCCCAAGGCCAGAAAGCGCGTCAGCCCAAGGATGTTGAGCATCCCCAAGGTGCCCAGAAACAGGCCGGCCAGCACAAGAAACACCAGATCGCGCCGGGTCTGGAGGGGAGTGCTCACGTTGAGGCCCGCCTTGATGGTTCAAGCCTGCCTGAGGCTTGCCAAGCTGTCAGCAGGATGAAGCCAATCCCTTCAACGTTTTTCTGCCGCCCCGCCGAGGTCGTAGGTCCTTATTTGGTGGGGTGCCGCCTAGTTAAACGCCAACCCGATGGAAGTTTGCTCTGGGGCGTGATTGTGGAAACAGAGGCATATTCCCAGGACGACCCCGCATGTCATGGTTATCGGCGGCGGACGCCCAGCAACGAAACTCTGTTTGGTCCGCCGGGTCGTTTCTACGTTTATGTCAGTTACGGCATCCACCACTGCGTGAACGTAGTGACTGATCGTGATGACTGGGCTAGTGGGGTTTTGCTCAGGGCTGCAGCACTCCCGCACGAACCGGAGCGGGTAGCTGCAGGCCCCGGTCTTCTGACGCGGCGCTTCGGCCTCACCCGCAGCGATGACACTCAGCCGGTGACGGGCGAACATGATGCGTGGCTGGCGCCACGCCCGGCCTCTCTCAACAGCCCGGAGCTTGTGACAACCACGCGTATCGGCATCTCTCAGGGCAAGGACCTGCCGCTGCGTTGGTACCTCCGTAGTAGCCGCAGCGTGAGTCGCCGGTCCAAAGGTGATCGCTTGCCGAGCCTCATGCAGGCTTGGCTTCCCTTGGCGGAGGTGGCTGGATGAGTGGTTGGCACCATCGCCATATTCTCGATCTGGCGGCCTTCTCCAGGGAGGATTACGCCGCGGTGCTGGAACTGGCGGAGCGGTTTCGTTCTTTACCCGTCACCGGTGCCCGCAAGCTTCCCGCGTTGCAGGGCCGCCTGGTGGCGACACTTTTCTTTGAGCCCAGCACACGCACCCGCAGCAGTTTTGAACTGGCTGCCAAGCGCCTCTCGGCCGATGTGCAGAGCTTTTCACCCTCCAGCAGTTCCTTGAGCAAGGGGGAAAGTGTGTTGGATACCGCTCGCACCTATGTGGCCATGGGCGCTGAAGTACTTGTGGTAAGGCATCGCTCCACAGGGGTCCCCCAGCAACTGGCGGAGGACCTGGAGTCCGCCGGGGAACGCGCGGTGGTGCTCAACGGCGGTGATGGGCTGCACAGTCATCCCAGTCAGGGATTGCTGGATCTGCACACACTGGCCAGACACTTCGCTCCTCAATATCCGATGCCGGAAGCGTTGCAGGGGCGACGCATTGTGCTTGTCGGCGACATCCTGCACTCCCGGGTGGCCCGCTCCAATCTCTGGGCCCTTACCGCATGCGGTGCGGATGTGGTGCTCTGCGGCCCACCGAGTCTGCTGCCGGATGCGTTCAGCGAGTTCGTGGCGGAACCGCCACCGGGCCAGTCAGTGGACCCCGTTCCGAAGCGGGGATCGGTGCGCGTGGAGCGGCGCTTGGAGCGTGCCTTGCCCGGGGCTGATGCGGTGATGACGTTGCGTCTGCAGAAGGAGCGGATGACACAGCAACTCCTGACGGGGTTGGAGCGCTATCACCGCGATTACGGCCTCAGCCACGAGCGGCTGTCCCTGTGCGGACAGCCAGTGCCGGTGCTGCATCCAGGCCCCGTCAACCGCGGCGTCGAGATGACGGGAGCTCTCCTGGATGACCCGTCGATCTGCCAGGTGGAGGAGCAGGTGCGGAACGGTGTGCCGATCCGCATGGCTTTGCTTTATCTAATGGCTGCAGCTGAATCGGCATCGGAAGCTGCACTGGTATCGATCAGCTCCTGAGGCTGGGGATGGCCGGTCATCTGGTGGGAGTAGTAGTCCATGGCGGCCTTCAGCGCGGCATCGGGCTCGGCGATCGACACCCCATTCCCGGCTTTCATCGGGAAGTGAGCATCCACGGCATCCAAGGCCATGTGCTGGCTTGGCATGTCGGTGAGCAGGATGGGCGCGCGTTGCTGGGTTAGCAGCGCGAAGATCCACATGATCGACAGCGAGATGCTTTTCTCCCAGTCGGGGATCAGTACCAGGTGGACGAAGGACCAGAGGATCCAGCCAACTCAATCGGCAACCCGGAGGCCAAGTAGATCGGCGACGGCGCTGGCGCGGTTGAGGACGACCATGCTTCCCAAACCTAAGTAATTGAATGACGGTCTTGGCCTCTCAGCAACGATGGCAGCGATGTCTTCGTCGATGAAGGTTCCGACCTGTTTGGCTGGGGCAGCCATTCCGGTGAGAGGTTTACAGATGCCTGTGTGGCTGTAACTGCTGAGATCGCCGGCCATACGGATCTCCGGGTGATCAGCGATCGAGAAGTCGTGCTCAACGATGACGCGACCGCCACGATCCACCTCACAACCTTTGGCCTCGACCAGCTTCCTGCCGAGGTGGGAGGCGCGGACGCCGGCGGTCCAGATCACTTTGGCCGCCTGAATGCGGACGTCGCCCTCCGGTGTGCCAACGATCACCTCGCCGGGCCGAATGGTGTGGACGCGGCCCTTGGACAGAAACTCGATGCCGTCAGTCTCCAGGGCCTTCAAGGCTGCTGATTACAGCATCTCCGACATGGCCCTGAGAACTCGATCACCAGGGTTGACCAGGACGATCCGTGTCTTCTTGGGATCAAGCTGTTTGAAGGCGTTGTTGAGAGCCCAGCGCATCAGCTCGGAGACGGCACCGGCCATTTCGCAGCCGCTGGGGCCAGCTCCAACGATCACCGCGGTCTGCAGGAACTGACGTGCTTCAGGATCGGGGGCCTGCTCTGCCTGTTCCATCGCCATCAACAGACGCCGACGGATCTCTTTGGCGTCCTCGAGGATTTTCATCGGCGGCGCAAAGGTGCGCCATTCGTCGCGGTCGAAGAACGTGCTGCCGGATCCAGTGGCCAGCACCAGATGGTCGTAGCTGTAGGCCTTGCCGTTGAAGACGATCTGCTTCCTTTCTGGGTAGGTGTTGGTCACCTTTCCCAGCAACACCTGAACGTTGCTTTGCTTGCCGACCAACTCGCGCAGGGGCGTTGCGATGTCTCCACGGGACACCAACCCAGTTGATACCTGATACAGCTATGGCTGAAACAGATTCAAGTTCCGCTTGTCAATCAAGGTGGTTGGCACATCTGCTTTGGTCAGTGCCTTGCAGGCATGCACTCCGCCGAACCCCCCGCCGAAAATCACCACAGGGGGGAATGGCGTAGAAGTTCCTAGGGGGTTCGAGTTCAAGAAAGAAATAGTCTTCTTCCAATGTTTCGGGGGAGAACCTGCCTTAAGGGTATGGAGCTGATTCAGGTTTGTCCCTGCTCTGTGCGCATGTGAATCACAGCAGCTTGAATGCTTCGAGAAACAGGCCGTAAAGGAGTCCGATTCGGCTCATGTTTAGGACTTGATTGAGAAGAGTCGCTGGACCGCTGTTGCGTACTCGAACGGTGAGTTCGGTGCCAACAACAACAATCAAGGCTCCAACGGGATCGATCTGACCTAGTACCCCGGCCACGGAAGTGATGGCACTGCCCGTAAAAAATCCGAAAAGGGCAGCGATGCTGATCGCCGATAACCGACGCCAGGGATTTTCAGCCCAGGCTTCAAGTTTGTAAGCAAGGTTCCCAAAGCTTCTTTGCAAGCGCGTCGTCTGGGGCTGCACAATCTGCTGCTGAAGGAAAAAGGGGCAGGGAAGAAAGTTTGGTGATCCCCATCACTCGGCCCAAAACCCTGCCCTTTAATTTCTACACTAAATCTAGTGTTTGTGCATGTATCGACCCCTACGGATAGGGGGATTCACGAAAAAGCCCGGGGGAACCGGGCCTGAGGACGGGGACTGGCGCAGCAAAGCCCTTCACCAGCTGTTTGGCAACCTGCTTTCCAATAACTCAGGTGGACTCGGCTTTCGCCTTTCTGGACGACTTGCCCTCAAGTAGCTCCAGCAGGGCTTCCATCTGAGCCATAACCCCGCGGACTTCCCCAGATTCCGGCAGCAGACCATCCTCCATAACTCCCTGATGCATCTCCCTCAGCTCCTGACGGATGTAGCGCAGGTGACTGACGACTTGCTCGCGCTTCGACTGCGACATCTGCAGGAGTACATTTATCTATCCCTTCTACCAAACGGTGCGCCAAACCGAGGCCGAAGCGGGCGGCCTTCTGCTCCAAGGCCAGCTGCGAGGCTGAGCACCGAAAATGTCAACAGGGCGTCTGGACGGGCCAGCACTGCCAACATCACAACGATGCCGAGGGCCCAATATCGACCCATAAGGGCCTTGCAAACATTATGGAGAATAGGGGATTCGAACCCCTGACCTCTGCGGTGCGATCACAGCGCTCTACCAACTGAGCTAATTCCCCGCAGAGCCACGCTAACGCTGAGCCAAACTTGGCTTGATAGGCGCGATGAAGTGATGACCACCGCTCCAGGATCAGCCACCCCGATTACTCCCGAACGCCTGGCGCAGTTTGATGAGGCTTCCATTGCCGAGTTGGCGAAGCGACTGGACGATGACGACTACCCGACACCTTTTGCAGGGTTGTCGGACTGGCACCTGCTCCGGGCCCTGGCGATCCACCGACCCGAGCTGATAGCCCCTTACGTGCACCTGGTAGATCAGGAACCCTTTGATGAGGACTGAGGTCTCCAACCGCCTGAGGGGGCGCAGGCTTCTGGTGGCAGTCAGCGGCAGCATTGCCGCGGTGAAGACGCCCTTGCTGGTCAGTGCCCTGGTGAAGGCAGGGGCTGAGGTCCGCTGTCTGGTGACCGCCAGTGCCGCCAAGTTGGTGAGTCCGCTTGCCCTGGCGACTCTGAGTCGCCATCGCTGTTATCAGGACGATGACGAATGGGATTCATCACGCAGTCGACCCTTGCATATTGAGCTGGCGGAGTGGGCTGAGCTCGTGCTGGTAGCTCCGTTGAGTGCCACCAGCCTCAGTCGCTGGAGCCAGGGATCTGGCGATGGTCTGCTCGCCTGCGTGCTCCTTGCTTGCGAATGTCCTGTGGTGGCCGCCATCGCGATGAACACGGCGATGTGGAACCATTCCGCGGTCCAGCGGAACTGGCAGGTCGTACAGACCTTCCCAGGTGTCATTCCGTTGGTGCCTCAGCCAGGTCTCCTGGCCTGCGATCGCCTCGGCGATGGACGCATGTCCGATCCCTTCATGATCGAGCTGGCGGCCAGCAGCCTGTTCAGCCGAGGTGATGCTGAACCTGTCTCTATGCGGGACTGGAGCGGACGCCGACTTCTGGTCACGGCGGGACCGACCGTTGAGCCCATTGATCAGGCCCGTTTGATCTCTAACCAAAGCAGCGGAACGATGGGAGTGCTGCTGGCCCAAGCGGCGCGTCTGCGGGGGGCTGAGGTTTCCTTGGTGCATGGCCCCCTGCAGGTTCCGGAGCCCTGGTTGGAATCCCTGAGCTGTTATCCGGTGCAAAGCGCTGCGGAGATGGAGGTGGTGTTGGAGCAGCAGCAGGCTGGTGTCGATGCGATTGCCATGGCGGCGGCCGTCGCCGATCTGCGCCGCGTGGCCAGCACCGATGCTTCTGCAATAAGCAAAGCTGCCAAGGCGGACCTGGCGGTCCGCCTCTCGGATGGCTGGGAGCTGGTGCCCGATCTACTGCAGGGATTGGCGGCTCGACGTCCGGCGGAGCAGTTGATTCTCGGATTTGCTGCCTTGACCGGTGAGGACGCTGAACTTCTGCGTCGCGGCGAGGAAAAGCTTCTCCGCAAAGGCTGTGATTTGATGTTGGTCAATCCCATTGATAGACCTGGTCAGGGGTTTGGCCAAGGCCGAAACGGCGGCTGGCTTCTGGGAAAGGGATGGTCGAAGGAATTGCCGGTGACCGGAAAACTGCAGTTGGCCCATCAGCTGCTGGACGCTCTCTTGGCGGTAAAGCAACGATCCCGATCGAGTCCTGTCCCAGCAAGTCGATGAAGGTGCGCAGCTGAAGCCTGGGGACATAGGGGCAATGGCCACGAGTGTCCATGGTTTGCAGCAGGGAAAACACTTCTCACGACTTTCCGAAAGGCTCTGGAGGAAGGGACCCTTCTGCACATCGTGATGCACTCCCTCACGCTCCCTCAGCAGCAGGAGGAGATTGTCGGGGCTGTTCTTTTCCTAATCCGCTATTGCGCGCAGTTCGTGCAGCAGTGATCCCAACCGATCATGAAGTGGTTGTTGCTCTTGCCTGTCCGAAGGGCATTCGAAGATGTTGAGAGCTGCAAAAGGCTTGCCATGAAGCCGGTTTGACCCTTGTAAGATCCGCGAATGACGGTGATTTCCGTCTGTACAGCGTTCAGCCCTCCGGCTTCTCCCATGCGCATCCGTCCTCTGCTGGCCGTCGTGCTGGCGCTCAGCCTTGCTTTCTTCACCACAGCCTGCAGTGGCGATAGTGAAGCCGTCCAGCGTGGCGGGTCCAACGTGACCTACGACGACATACACAACACTGGTAAAGCCAACGATTGCCCAACCATCGGCGACGCCGCCCGTGGTTCGATCGCGCTGAGTGTGGGTGGTAATTATGAACTGCGCGACATATGCATGCACCCCGTCCAGGTGTATGCCAAGGAGGAGCCCAAGAACGTGCGCCAGCAGGCCGAATTCGTCGAGGGCAAGATCCTCACCCGTTACACATCCAGTTTGGATGAGGTTTTCGGCGATCTGAACGTGACCGAGACCGGTCTCGAGTTCCAGGAAAAGGGTGGCATTGACTTCCAGCCCATCACAGTCCTGGTGCCCGGCGGCGAGGAGTTCCCCTTCACATTCTCCAGCAAGTCCCTCAAGGCAACAGCTGACGGTGCAGCGCTGACCACAAGTACGGACTTTGAAGGCTCTTACCGCACCCCGAGCTACCGCACTAGCAACTTCATCGATCCCAAGGGACGGGCTCTAACCACCGGTGTCCAGTACGCCCAGGGTCTGGTGGCTCTCGGCGGTGATGACGAGCAGCTGGAAAAGGACAATAACAAGCGTTACATCGATGGAATTGGCACGATGAGCCTCTCTATCACCAAGGTTGATCCCGAAACAGGTGAATTTGCTGGCGTATTCAGCGCCATTCAGCCCTCTGACTCCGATATGGGTGGTCGTGAAGTGGTGGACATCAAGATCACCGGTGATCTCTACGGACGACTCGAAGAGGCCTGACCCGGCCGATTAGTTAACCCAATGTCATCCGAGGGGCTCCGGCCCCTCTTTTTTTTGTCTTTTGCCAGGTGGTGATGATCTGGGAGAATCGCCCGGACTTCAGGCCTTGTCATGACCGCCAGCGCACCTCCTTCTGCCCAGCGATCCGGAGTGATTGCCCCCTACGGCGGTTCCCTGGTGGATCTGATGGTGTCCCAGGCCGAGCGTGAGGCCGTCAAGGCCAAGGCCACCAAGTCGCTGGAATGCTCCGACCGCAACGCCTGCGATGTTGAACTGCTGGTGGTGGGTGGTTTCTCACCCCTGCGGGGCTTTATGCATCAGGAGGATTACAACGCTGTCGTAAGCGGTCATCGTCTGGCGGCCGGTCAGCTGTTCGGCCTGCCGATCGTGATGGACACCGACCGCGATGACGTTGTGGTCGGTGACACTGTGCTGCTGACCTACAAGGGTCAGGACCTGGCCGTTCTGCAGGTGGAGGCCAAGTGGGAACCCAACAAGGTGGCCGAAGCCCAGGGTTGTTACGGCACCACCTCGATTGAGCACCCTGCGGTGCGGATGATCACCACGGAGCGCAGGCGCTTCTATCTGGGAGGCAGCCTCAAAGGCCTTGAACTGCCCCAGCGCGTCTTCCCCTGCAAGACGCCGGCCGAGGTGCGAGCCGGACTTCCCGATGGAGAGGACGTGGTGGCCTTCCAGTGTCGCAATCCGATCCACCGTGCCCACTACGAGCTGTTCACCCGCGCCTTGCACGCCCAGAACGTGAGCGAGAACGCTGTGGTGCTGGTGCATCCCACATGTGGACCCACCCAGCAGGACGACATTCCCGGCTCCGTCCGCTTCCAGACCTACGAACGCTTGGCTGCTGAGGTGAACAATGACCGGATCCGCTGGGCCTACCTGCCATATGCCATGCACATGGCGGGTCCCCGAGAGGCCCTGCAGCACATGATCATTCGCCGCAACTACGGCTGCACCCACTTCATAATCGGCCGCGACATGGCGGGTTGTAAGTCCTCCCTCAGTGGTGACGATTTCTACGGTCCTTACGACGCCCAGAACTTCGCCAAGGAGTGCGCACCCGAACTGACGATGGAAACGGTGCCCTCCTTGAATCTCGTTTACACAGAGCAAGAGGGATACGTCACGGCAGAACATGCTGAAGCCCGTGGCCTGCATGTGAAGAAGCTCAGCGGCACACAGTTCCGCAAGATGCTGCGCGGGGGTGAGGACATCCCCGAGTGGTTCGCTTTCAAAAGCGTGGTCGAGGTGCTTCGCGCCGCCTGATCCCTGAGAAGCCGTTTAACATTCCTTCATCTGAGCGACGAGAGCCTTGAACAAGCGTTGGCGCAACATCGGCCTGACGGCCCTGCTGGTCCTGGCGATCGTGGTGATCGCTCCAGCTTTCCTAGGGGGTGGCAGCACCCAGCAGGAAGCGCGGACCATGCGCTACAGCGATTTTGTTGAAGCAGTTGAGGACAACCAGATCAGCCGTGTGCTGATTTCCCCCGACCGGGGGACTGCTCAGGTGGTGGAAAACGATGGTCGCCGAGCTCAAGTGAACCTGGCTCCCGACAAGGAATTGCTGGGTTTGCTGACGCAGCACAACGTGGATATAGCTGTAAAGCCCACGCGTCAGGCACCGGCTTGGCAGCAGGCGGCTGGGAGTCTGATCTTCCCGCTGCTTTTGCTTGGTGGTCTGTTCTTCTTGTTCCGCCGGGCCCAGGGAGGTGGTGGCGGCAATCCCGCTATGCAGTTCGGCAAGAGCAAGGCAAGGGTTCAAATGGAGCCGTCCACCCAGGTCACCTTCACCGATGTTGCCGGTATCGAAGGCGCAAAGCTTGAGCTGACGGAGGTCGTCGACTTTCTCAAGAATCCAGATCGTTTCACAGCCGTCGGCGCCAAGATTCCCAAGGGTGTGTTGTTGGTTGGTCCTCCCGGCACCGGCAAAACCTTGCTGGCCAAGGCTGTCGCTGGTGAGGCTGGTGTTCCGTTCTTCTCAATCTCAGGCTCTGAATTTGTGGAGATGTTCGTCGGCGTCGGTGCTAGCCGCGTTCGTGACCTGTTCGAGCAAGCCAAGAAAAATGCTCCCTGCATTGTCTTCATCGATGAGATTGATGCTGTGGGCCGTCAACGCGGTGCAGGCCTTGGTGGCGGTAATGACGAACGGGAACAAACCCTGAACCAGCTCCTCACGGAGATGGATGGTTTCGAGGGAAACACAGGCATCATTATCGTTGCTGCTACCAACCGTCCTGACGTTCTCGATGCTGCTCTGATGCGTCCCGGTCGTTTTGATCGCCAGGTTACGGTAGACCGCCCTGATTACGCGGGCCGGCTCCAGATTCTCAACGTTCACGCCCGCGGCAAGACGTTGTCCAAGGACGTTGATCTGGATAAAGTCGCTCGTCGCACCCCTGGCTATACCGGTGCGGATCTCGCCAACCTACTTAATGAGGCAGCGATCTTGGCGGCCCGCCGCGAGCTGACCGAGGTCAGCAACGATGAGATCAGCGATGCCATCGAGAGGGTGATGGCGGGTCCTGAAAAGAAGGACCGCGTCATGAGTGAGCGCCGCAAGCGTTTGGTCGCTTATCACGAGGCCGGTCACGCCCTGGTGGGTGCGTTAATGCCTGATTACGATCCTGTCCAGAAGATCTCGATCATTCCCCGCGGCAATGCCGGAGGTCTCACGTTCTTCACGCCCAGTGAGGAGCGGATGGAGTCGGGTCTGTATTCCAGGGCCTATCTTCAGAACCAGATGGCTGTAGCGCTCGGCGGCCGCGTCGCTGAGGAAATTGTCTACGGCGAAGATGAAGTCACTACGGGTGCTTCCAACGATCTTCAGCAGGTGGCGTCCACAGCCCGCCAGATGATCACGCGCTTCGGCATGAGTGACGCCATCGGTCCAGTGGCACTTGGTCGCGCTCAGGGAGGCATGTTCCTCGGCCGAGACATTGCAGCGGAAAGGGATTTCTCTGAAGACACGGCCGCCACAATCGACGAGGAGGTGTCTGACCTGGTTGATGCGGCTTACAAGCGGGCTACCAAAGTGTTGGTGGACAACCGGGAAGTTCTTAATGAGCTGGCCGAGATGCTGGTGGAGCAGGAGACCGTCGATGCCGAGGAGCTGCAGGAACTTCTGATCACCCGCGACGTCCGCGTTGCCGAATACATCTGATCGATTGATCTGGTTGGAGCAACAGGAGGCGTTGATCGCCTCTCTGTCATCGCAACAAATCCTGGTTGTGGTGCGTCCCGATCAAGCCGACCTGAATGGAGCTGATGGTCCGGGATCACTCCTGGATCACCTTTCTTGTCTGGAGAACGTCGGTCTGCGACACGTGGAGATCGGCTGGCAGCCCAACGACCGATGGCGATGCTTCGTTGAGCGTGTGCGTCAATCTTGTCCATCCCTGCACTTGGGAGCCGCATCTGTGCTCACGGCCGAGGCTCTCGTGGATGTGGAGGCCTGCGGACTCCCCTTTGCCATGTCGCCCTGTTTCGATCCTTCCTTGCTACAGAGGGCTCGCCGATGCGGGATTCTGCTGGTGCCAGGAGTTTTCAGCCCCACAGAAATTCAGCAGGCGACAACCATGGGCTGCGGTCTGGTCAAGCTATTCCCCGCCGCCAGCGTTGGAGTCGATTACTTCCAACGTCTGCGAGCATCCCTCGGTCCGCTGCCAAAGGTGATTGCTGCCGGAGGTCTGGGGGTAGCTGATCTCGATGCTTGGTTACGGGCGGGCCATGCGGCAGTCGCGCTGGGTCGATGTGTCATCGACCTTCAGGGCCCTGATCCCGCCTTGTTGCGCTGGCTGCAGACGGCACCTGGTTGACATGCGTCCAGGATGCTACAGATGAGATAGCCATTTCACTGCGTGATGTCGCAGCTCACGATCAAGCTCAGCGACAAGGCGGATGCCCTGATCGCTCAGCTTCAGAAGGAGATCTTCAACCGTCGTCGCAAGAAGGTCTCGGCCGCCGGCGTTGTGGAGACCCTCGTGGAAAGCGGCGCCAAGTCTCAGTCGGACAAACGCTTCGCCACCTCCTGGGCCAATCTGATCAAGGACATCGAGAAGGCGGCCAAGTTGGCCTATGCCCACGGCAGCAAGCCATCCACTCTCACCGATGAAGAGTGGGCCCTCGTTCTCAGCCATCGCAGCCGCACAGCCCAGAGCCGTCCCCGCCGCACGGTGAAGAAAAAAGTGGTGGCCACCAAAAAGCCTGCTGCCCGCCGTACGCGCACACGCAGTTCCGCGGCTGATGCAGAGACGTCTGCCCCCGTCAGCAGCAATGGCAAAGCGGCGATGACTGCCAGCTGAGGCTCACCAGAGGCTGCACTGCCCCTGCTGCCGCAACAGGTGATCCGCCAGCACCAGCGCCACCATCGCCTCTACCATCGGCACGGCCCTCGGGAGCACGCAGGGGTCGTGTCTACCTTTACCAGCCAGAGTAGTGGCCTTGCCGTCGGAATCGACGGTCTGCTGTTCCTTACGGATCGTGGCGGTGGGTTTGAATGCCACCCGGATTACGATCGGCTCGCCGTTGCTGATGCCGCCCTGGATACCACCGGAGTTGTTGGTGGCCGTCTGCAGTCGTCCATCGTCCCTGGGCACAAAGGCATCGTTGTGTTCGCTGCCTTTGAGCAGAGTGCCGCTGAAACCTGATCCGATCTCGAAGCCCTTGGTGGCGGGGAGGGACATCACCGCCTTGGCCAGGTCCGCCTCCAGCTTGTCGAAGACGGGCATGCCCAAACCCGGTGCGGGGTTGCGCACCACGCATTCGATCACACCGCCACATGAGTCGCCGTCCCGTCCGATCGTCTCGATCCGCTCGATCATCTGAGCGGCTGTGGAGGCGTCCGGGCAACGGACGATGCTGCTTTCGATTGCCTCCAGCGTCACCGCCTGGGGATCCACGGTCGCCTCAATGGTGTGGATGCGTTTGACCCAGGCCAGCACTTCCGTGTCTGCGGCCTTGGCCAGCAATTGCTTGGCGATCGCACCGGCGGCCACGCGTCCGATGGTTTCCCTGGCTGAGGCCCGCCCGCCACCGCTGCGGGCTTGTACGCCGTACTTCACCTGATATGTGGCATCGGCGTGGGAAGGCCGGAAGGCCATGGCCATGTCCTTGTAATCGCCGGGGCGTTGGTCCTTGTTGCGCACCAGCATGGCGATCGGAGTTCCCAGGGTCGTTTGACCATCGAGAAGCCCGCTTAGCACTTCCACCTGATCGGCTTCTTTGCGTGGTGTGGTGATGTGGCTCTGGCCCGGCCGTCGACGGTCCAGGTCCGCCTGGATCGCCTCAACATCCAGATCGAGGCGTGGAGGGCAACCCTCCACGATCACGCCCACCCCACCGCCGTGGGACTCACCGAAGGTACTGATCCGAAACAGATCGCCGTAGCTGCTGCCCATGGAGTCTCCGTTCTGACTGGAGGCTACGAAGCCGCCGATCGCAGCAGGGCCCGTTGCCGCATATTTTGAAAACGCTGCCACAGCTGGGCGATGCCGAGAAAGATCCAGCTCATCACCACCAACCAGAAGGGTTGGTCACGGCGGAACACATCAAACAGCAGCACCACTCTCGGTTGGTCCGATCGGTTCACAGCCGAATGCAGGAAGGTGTCGTCCCAGAGGAAGCCATCACCTTCCTGCAGATAGTAAGTCACACCATCGATCTGCAGTTCGCAGGAGCTGCTTCCATCTCCCAGATTCGTCACGTAAAGAGGGAGGTGGAACCGCCAAACGCCTTTAAAAGGTCCTTTGTGGGGCCGCAGCACTTTTCCCGGTGGGAACAGGCTCACCGCGGCAGACACCACATCGCTATGGCGGCTGAGAAAGCTCCTCAGGCTCGGGATCAAGGCCTGATTATCCGGGTAGTCATAGCCATAGCCCCGCAGGGGCAACATGCCCCACACCTTGCGATCGAATTCGTAAAGCGTGCGCTGCTGCTCCATAATCTCGTGATTCGCCGGCAGGCGACCGGAGAGCGCTATCTCCAGGGTTTCCTGGCGAATCGCATCAAAGTTGCTGTGCAGTTCAGCGCTGGCCGGGAAGTGATCCAGGGCCGGCACCACCGGTGGGTTGTCGAGAGAGCGCTCATAGCACCATCGTGCGATCTCACGCCAGAAGCGATAGTTCCAGGGGGCCCAGCGCAACAGTTTCTTCCGCACAGCCCTCGCTCAATCGGGCGAAAGCATCGCACGCAGCATCAGGCGCAGTGTTCTTCGCTGATGAAGGAACAGCCGGCAAAGCCAAAGGTCTGATAGCGGCAGAAATGGAACGCATCGGTTCAGAGTTGAAACTGCTCGAAGGCCGCCCGGTCGCTGGATTGATGAAAACGGGAGCCAGCGAAATAGTTGTCGAAGACTATCGACCAATCACATGGGACTGGTAGAACCTACTCACTCGGTTGTTGAACCCATGAGCGAATCAAGGAGGCAGAGGGAGATCTGCTTC
>QCSJ01000040.1 GCA_003211535.1 Synechococcus sp. AG-670-A05
GGACTCGATCGATATCAGCCCACTCCTCTACCTACAATCAAGACACATAGCCATTTACTAAAACACCTCCTTTTAGTCATTGATGGAACATCTCATCAAGCACAATCTCTAGCTGTTCAAGGTGGCTGGAGAACGTTTGTTTCATGCTCACTAGCAAATATGGAGCATTTGCCCCTTCTGCTGGAAGAGTCATCTGCAGAGTGGATCAGCATTTGTCATGCCAGCGATACTTTGGCTAACGGAGCCCAACATGCTCTAGAGGAACAACTCCTTGAAACGACTACAAACCTTGTATTGACGTGCGATGACATTATTATTCAGCGGCTGAGGAATGATGGACCTGGATATGAAAATCGGCAATATCGAAGCCCAGTTTCAGCCATTCGGCTATACACCCGCGGAGGTATTGGTGGCCTCTTGACAGTGCCTCACACCTTGCTTAAGCGCTGCGAATTCGCAACAAGTTATAGCTGCCTTGAAGCACTTCGTCTGGATGTCCTTCTACAGCTAACTCGCCAACCGATCAAGACTTCCCATTGTCATCAAGCACTCGTGAAGCATCACAGCGCTGAGAATCCTTTAATACCAGAACAAGGCTGGCCTAGCGAGCGATGCCCATTTAACGAGGAGCAAATAGATGAGATCAGTCGTATCAGGAGTCACCATGCCGAACAAAGTTTTGGGAAAAAGAGGTCAGTTAAGCCCAACCCCTTACAGGCAGGTTGCCACGACTTGACTCGTCCAATAGAAGATTCAACATTAGTATCCATCCTCATTCCATTTAGAGATCAAGTGCGATTAACAAGGACGTGTATTAACTCAATCAAATCTAATGCTGGGCAGGACTGCACCTATGAAATCATTTTAATTGACAACGGAAGTACCAAAGTAGCCACAAAAGACTGGATCTCAACAATAACGATGGAAGACGATATTCAATGCCTGCGTATTGACGAAGAATTCAATTACTCTCGACTAAACAATAAAGCTCGGGATGTGTGCAAAGGAAATTTTCTTCTCTTTCTCAACAACGATATTGAGTTCCTATCTAAAAATGTTCTTACTACGCTTCTAGATCCTTTTGTGCATCCCAAGACTGTTGCCGTGGGCACAAGACTTAATTATCCCGATGGAAGTATCCAACATCAAGGTGTTGTCATCATTCCTAGAGAACGTCGTTGCGTTCTTGAACCAGGAAAGCATCTTGATGAGCCCGAGGTTATTGCAAGCCTATTACCTCTCAGGACGCAAGAGGAATTTTCTGCAGCTTCTGCAGCCTGCTTGATGGTGAAAGCTGAATGGTTTGACCTTGTCGGTGGATTTGATGAAAAGCTCGCTATTGTTTTCAATGATGTTGATCTTTGCCTGAGACTCAGGGATGCCGGAGGTAGTATTGTTGTAACTCCACACGCGAAAATCACACACTACGAGTCAATCAGCCGAGGAAAAGATCAAGTTGGAATAGCTTGGGCGCGTCATCAAAGAGAATCAGGTCATCTCCGCCACAAGCACGAAAAGATTTATGCACAAGGTGATCCATTAACCAGCCCCCTCCTTCATCATCATTCAACGAGATACGAACCATTACTTCAACCGGTAGTACCCGTCGGTCCAGCACGAGAAGAAATTTTGTTTACCTGGAGGCGCCCGTTAAGAACGAATGACAATCGCATACCAATGATATTCGCGCAATATAGCTCCAATCCCACCAAACCAATCCGCCCTGACATTCTTGATCTTTTGAGGAAGTATAGACGTCATTTTTATGTTCAAGTAGTTGCTGCGACACCATCATTGTTGCAACACCACCATGACCTGGCAGCTCTAAGGAAAGTTTCCGATAGTCTCATCATTCGAAGGAATGAAGGCTATGATTTTGGCAGCTGGATGACTGGTCTGAGGTTTTGTCGAGACCTAATCGAGCAAAGAAAATCTGTATTGATATGTAATGATAGTTTCTGGGGTCCTATTCGTCCTCTAACTGGACTGATCAATCGACTTACAAGTAGTCAAGCTGATGTGATTGGTTTGACCGACAACCTCATGTACGAACCCCATCTGCAATCAGCGTTTTTACTATTTAGAAGTCGTGTTGTTTCATGTCCAGCCTTCTGGCAATTTTGGGAAAAAATCATGTGTTGGAGTGAGAAACGCAGCATTGTCAAAAATTACGAGGTAGGTCTCTCGGTTCTGCTAAAAAAGAATGGCATGACTCTTGAAAGCCTGTACTCAATAAATTCCAATGGTAATATACTTCATGCTGAATGGAAATCACTCATTGAGGAGCAGGGTTTTCCCTTTCTAAAAGTTAGTCTGCTTCGAGACAACCCTAACGAAGTCAACATTTCAGATTGGAAAGATGTTGTTCGCCGAGGAAACCGTCGCTTAGCAGAACAAATAGATCAGTATTTAAAGAATTGCAAATATAATTTGCAGACACATTGATTAAGCTCCAAGAAGATCAAAAGTCCTCAAGATCATTGTGTAAAGGCGGGTACCGATATGGGTTGCGACATATCGTCTTTTAATCGTCGACACGATGACCAGAAATAATTGATTAGGAACCACTTGTAGATTCGAATGTGCCCGAGAGCCATTGTCTTTAATCACGATTGACAGCAGTAAGAAGGAAACCTCCAACACCCCAAACCACAATTAGAACACCAATGCAGGACAGAAAGGCCTTCCAACGCCATGACACTTCAGGTGCTGTCGGCATCTGCGGTTTTCTCAACATCACAATGAATTTCAGCTGACGTTGGCTCTCCATCCGGCTGTTGTCAGCCGCTCGCAAGGCTGAAATCAGGGATTCCCGTGCAAAACCTACATCTCCCTCAAGGCGGCTTGCCTGTGTTGCCAATTTGTTCAAGTCACGTCCACCGGCCCCAACAGCCTTCTTGCGCTCCTCCTGAATTTGACGCTCAAGCTCACGCACCTGATCCGCGACGAAAACGACCTCTGGAGCATTGGGATCACGGAACTGACGACGAAGACTGGCTTCTTCAACCTTCAAATCCACCAGACGGGATTCCAAGCGGGTAATGAAGCCTGTGGTGGCACTCTGTTCACTCAACGGATCTAACTGGCCGTAACGATCCTGAAAAGTCTCCAGAGCGTTGGTGGCATTGGTCAGACGGCTCTTGGCAAAAGCCACCTGTTCTTCAGCAAAGCTTTGCTGATCAGCACTGATCGACTGATTCACCTCATTAACAAAACGCTGTGCCTGCTTGAGAAGATCCTGGTTGAGCCGGTAAGCATCGTCTGCTGTAAAAGAACTCGTGCTCAGTACGATGGTTCCTGAGAGCTCTTGGGGAATCACATCGAGCTGCCGGCTGAAGAACGCAAGTTGTTCCAACTCATTAGCATCACGATGTAGGCCACTCCATTGATCAGGAGCCTGTGGTGCATAAATCGCCTTGAAAGCTGAAGGATCAGGGAATACCGCATGCTTCACAGCATTGGATTTCAGATAAACCTGCAGATAGCGGCCGTCTTCCAGAGACGAGAGCACACTGGAGCTCAGCATCGAACCAAGGACAGTGGTTGTAGATGTCGCCGGGGGCAGCGGTTGTTTGATCACGAACTCAGACGTCGCTTGATAACGATCACGGCCGATCCCAAAGCAGTACACCGCCGAAACAATCACAAAGGCAGCGGCCAATGTGCCGAAGTTGAACAGATCCCTCAACGAAGACGGCAAGTCAGCGCGAAGTCTCGGGGTGACTGAACTGGATTCATCGCCAACAAAGCTTCCAAACAAGCGCGCACCTTGTCCGAGTTTCGGCAGCATTCCTGCTGTCCGTCTTTCACGAGGCTGTTCAGTCATCGGCGAGAAGGAGAGCCTCGTTGAGGAAATAGAACAGTAGTCCAAATCCACAGCTTACAGAACTACACACGAAAAGATATTGCAAGCTAATACCAGGTATTGGATAAGCCAAATTGATACCGTGGCGCATTAATTCAACCGAGTGGAGCAAAGGGTTCCATGTCACAAAAGGACGGATTGGCCCTGGAAGGGTATACGTGGCATAAAAAATTCCAGAGGTCCAGAGCAACAAACGATTGATACCAAATTTCGTCAGGGTCTTAACAATGGGGATGCGATGACCAATCACCAATGCGCTTATGCCAACCCCCAAGCCGAGGATAATTGTTAGAAGGAAATCAACAAGTACAAGTGCAGGATCGTCCAATTTGACCTGCCAACTCCAGAACGAAACTCCTATAAAAATAATAAATAAAACAGTACCATGGATTCTTGCCTCAATCAAGGCTGAAGCCAATAGCGTATCAAGCGGACGGATCCGACGATAAAAAAAGAATTTTTGACGTTTTGAAACTCCTGTCAAGGCCTTAATTCCTATTTTCCTGAACATATAAAGAAGCGCAACCCCGACAGCCAGCCAAATCACAGGATTCAACAGATCGGTGGACTTCAATCGAATCAAAATCCTGAGCCCTAACAGCGTCAATATCAGCGCCAGAGGTTCAAACAGAACACCCCAAACACCGAAAGCACCCTTTTCGGCCCTGAGGGCGAATTCCGTTTCAGAGAGTGCCAAACAAATTCTGATTTGCAGCCAAAGACGATCAAACGTCGACTGGATACGTTCCACAATTCCGGGCTGCATATTGCTCATTTCACCGGATAAGTCTTAGAACTTTAACTCTTTTTGGGATTTGTACATTCTTTGGCTTCCGCCTCGAGCCAGTCCTGCAAGGCCCGTCTCAATCGCCCCTGGCAGCGGCGTTCGAGCCTGTTAAACACCAGCTGCAACGCCTGCTCAGCCAAACGTCGACGCACCCCTGATGGCAGTGCGGTCAAAGGGCTGTCCGAAGACAGCCAAATCCCCGCCCTTGCCTGAGCTTCAACACACTCGTCTTGAGGTGCAAGCAAGGCGGTGCACTCGAACCGGATGGCGTTCTGCATGGCGCCAAGGCCATGAATCTGAGAGTCCTTAAAGGCAATCTCAAGTCCTTGAGCTGAATCCGACCAATCTGCAACAAACGTCACTTCCGGCCTAATTGCAAATCGTAGAATTTGAAAAGGTCGTGAAGCGTAAATAAAGCGCCCATCACCCTTGCAATCCATCCGCTGACGGGTAAGCAAGGCAACCATCGATCGCTTCGGGCGCCGGAAAAACTTTCGCAACGCAGCCTTCTCGCCCCCGTTCAGCACAATCGTGCATTTACAACTGGACTCAGCAAGACAGGCAAAGGACATGCATACGATTGGCTGTTGGAATCGGCATTGTCAGATGAATCAACCGATGAGGCAGGAGCAAGACAGTATCGGCACTGTCGACATCCCCGCTTCGGCGCTTTGGGGAGCCCAGACCCAGCGGTCCCTCAACAACTTCGCCATCGGTGATCAACGAATCCCCCCGGAGCTGATCCACGCCCTGGCACAGATCAAGCAGTGCTGCGCAAAGGTCAACGGGCGCCACGGTCTGCTGACCGCTCAACAGGTTGCCCTGATCGAACGGGCCGGTGAGGCGATCCAGACAGGCCACTACGACGCTCAATTTCCTCTGAGCGTCTGGCAGACCGGCAGCGGCACCCAAACAAACATGAACGTCAATGAGGTGATCAGCAACCTCGCCGCACAGGAGTCCGGAGAGAGCCTCGGTTCGCACCGACCACTCCATCCCAACGACCACATCAACCGATCCCAGTCCACAAACGACGTCTTCCCGGCCGCGATCCACGTAGCGGCGGCTCTGCAGCTGCAACGGGAACTGCTGCCAGAGCTGAAGCAGCTGATCGAGGGTCTCGATACCAAGGCGGATGCCTGGCGGAACATCGTCAAGATCGGACGAACCCATCTGCAGGACGCGGTGCCGCTGCTCTTAGGCGATGAGGTCGGTGCCTGGCGCGACAGGGTGTCCGATGGCGCCCACTGGCTGTGCACAGCCCAGGCAAAGCTTCTGGCTCTGCCGCTGGGGGGTACAGCAGTCGGCAGTGGCTTGAACACGCCGAAGCAATTTGCCCACGATGTCTGTGCTGAGCTGGCCAGCCGAACGGGATCCAGATTTCAGCCGGCCGAGAATCTCTTTGCCGTGATGGCTGGCCATGACGCACTGGTGCAGACCATGGCGCAACTGCGGCGTCTCGCTGTGACGCTGCTCACCATCGCCAATGACATCCGCTTGCTGGCCTGCGGACCCAGAGCTGGTCTTGGGGAACTGCGGCTGCCGTCCAACGAACCGGGCAGTTCGATCATGCCGGGCAAGGTGAATCCCACCCAGTGCGAAGCCATGGCGATGGTTTGCACCCAGGTGATCGGCATGGATTCCGCCGTGGCAGCAGCTGGTGCTGGGGGACATCTGCAGATGAACGTTTACAAACCCCTTATCGGCCTCAACCTGATTGAGGGGATCCATCTGCTGCAGGATGCCTGCCGGTGTTTCCGGCTGAATCTAGTTAGTGGGATGGAACCAAACCGAGAGCGAATCGCGTACTACGTGGAGCGATCCCTGATGCTAGTGACGGCTTTGACGCCGGAAATCGGTTACGAAAAAGCTTGCGCGATAGCACAGCACGCCCACCGAGACGGGCTGACGCTGCGAGAGGCCGCCATGCAATCCGGAACGATCACAGGTGATCGCTTTGACGAGTTGATCGTCCCAGCTGCGATGGCTTCACCCCACCGCTGACCTCAGGCCGCCCGTTCGGTGGCAGGGTTCTGATCGCCGGCCTGCTTGAGCAGGTCCTCGGCTTCGGCCACCGGGAAGCGGTTGATCGAGCGCAGGGCCTGACGTGCGTGGCTGCGCAACTGATCGCTGATCGCTTCGCAAAAAGGCACCTGGGCCAGGAGATCCACCGTGCGGCGCATGATCCGCACCACATCCCCTTCATCCAGGGACGTGTTGGCGATCAGGTCGGACCAATCCGTTCCATTCGCCCAGGCCTCCACCAAGCCCATCAACTCCGGTTCCCACCAGGCCGGCACCACCACACCGAAGCGCTCCTGAGCCCGCAACAACTCGCGCCGAAGTCCCGAGAGATCGTGCAGCGCCTCTTCCGCAGCGGGCGGGGGAGGGAAGCCACTCCAGAGATCAGGCCGGTTCACCTCCGTACTGATCGCTTCGAACACGGCCGCCAGGTCCGGCGGTGCGAGGTCGTCGAGATGTCCACTCATCAAGGCCAGTCCGAGCCACAGTTCGTTGTCACCGCGCAGGGCCGCCACGGTCCGCCCGATCTCCGTGGGCTGCAACTCATCAAGGCAACCGAACTGCTGAAGAATCTCGAGCAACGCCAGGAAGGTTTCCCAGTGGCGGTTGGAGCGGTGGTGCAGCAACCGCTGCCGCTCCTGAATCTCCTGCTCCAACTCCTCCATCCGGCGCCGATGCTTTTTCAGCTGCTTGCGATCTCCCCAGCGATGGGCGGGATGGGCGTCCTGCTCCTGTTCCAGGGCCTGCACCATCCGGGCCTGGGTGAGCACCTCACCCGCCAGGTCGTATTGAGGCGTGGTCATATCGTGACGCCGGGCCATGTGTGCCACCGCCAGTGCCAGACCACCACTGGCCTGATCTCCATGGCGCAGTTCACCTGGCTTGTGCAGGTCAGGAGCCGCAACCCCATCCACCTGCAGACAGCTCAGTTCGGCATGGATGCTGACGACGGAATGGCATGGCAGCAGCAGCCAGACGTTCTCATCGCTCAGACAGAGCAGCAGCGGGAACTGACCGGGGCCATCAATCTTGTCGACGATTACAGCAGGAGTCACCCGGCCGCGCAGCTGCGGTGACTTGAGGCTCACTAGAGTTCCGAAGCTGGCGAACTGCAACGCCAGGGTGAGTTCGTTGGCCAGGGTCTCTTCGGCCTGTTGCTGAAGAATGCGCAGGAGGCGCCGCTCTTCCCGCAAACGACCTCTGAGCTTTTCGTACTCCTCGAAGTCCTCCCAGGGGATGTCCTCGGCCATCCCCTCGAGCTGACCGAGCTGCAGCCTCAAGTTCGACAGCACGTCCTCTTCCTCCGCCAGATCCAGGCTGGCCAGGTATCGCCCGAAGCTGCGCTCTACCAACTCCCGTGCCTTGTTGAGGTCATGGCGCTGCAGCAGGTTCAGCACCATGCCGTAACTGGGGGTGAACTGGCTGACCAGCGGGTCCGCTGGGCTGGTGGCCAGCTGACCCGCTTCCCGAACGCCCTCGAACCGGCTCTGAACGGTGACGACGTAGCCCATGGAATCAAGGCCGCGACGACCGGCACGACCGGCCATCTGCAGGAACTCACTGCCCATCAGCGGACGATGGCCTCGTTCGGTGCGCTTGGACAACGCCGCGATCACGGTGGTGCGGGCCGGCATGTTGATGCCAGCGGCCAGGGTTTCCGTAGCGAACACCACCTTGACCAGGCCCTGCTGGAATAGCTCCTCGATCAACTCCTTCCAAGCCGGAAGGACACCGGCGTGGTGAGCAGCGATGCCACGCAGCAGGGCATCGGCATGGATTCCATCCCGCACCGCCTCTAGGTTGTCGTTGCTGTAATCCGTCAGTCGTGCCTGGATCCGGACCTGTTCCTCCTTGTTGACCAGGCACTGGATGCCCAGATCACGCACCGCCTTGTCGCACCCACGGCGACTGAAGATGAAATAGATGGCGGGCAGCATGTCCCGTTCCGCCATCTGCGCCACCACGAAGCTGATTGGCGGTGGCTCGGGCTGGGGAGGCTTGGAAGAGCGTCCCTTTCGTTTGTGCCCTTTCGGCGCACGCCAAACCTTGCAATTGGGATGCAGTCCAGTGCCCGCATCATTGAGGAGCGGATGCAAACCCTTGGCGCTGCAGAAGCTGAACTGCAGCGGAACTGGCCGGTAGTCGCTCAGCACCAGGGTGGTAGGACCATGCACTTTTTCAATCCAATCGGTGAGCTGTCCGGCATTGGCCACCGTCGCCGACAGGGCCACCAGCTGTACCGGGGGTGGGCAGTGAATGATCGACTCCTCCCAGACCGTGCCGCGTTGGGAATCGTTCATGTAGTGGCACTCATCCAGCACCACGGCTTCCACATCCGCCAGGGGGTCATCGTGCTCATCCGCCTCGGCGTAGAGCATGTTGCGGAAGATCTCAGTGGTCATGACAACGATGGAGGCCTCTCGATTAACACTGAGGTCCCCGGTCATCAAACCGACGTTGTGTTCACCGTAGGCCTCCCGGAAATCCCGCAGTTTTTGGTTGGACAGCGCCTTGAGTGGAGTGGTGTAGAACACCTTCTGGCCATGGGCGAGGGCGCGATGAATGGCGTATTCCCCCACCAACGTCTTGCCGGATCCCGTCGGAGCACTCACTACCACCGAATGGCCCCGGTTCAGCGCTTCGATGGCCTCCAGCTGGAAGTCATCCAGCTGGAAGGGAAAGATCGTCGCAGGGTCGAGGCCAGACGCAGCCATCACGGGCCTCTGTGGATCACTGCGACTTTAGGAACAAGCGGGGGGATGCTTTCGAGCAGGCGGCCTGAACAGACTTTGACCTTCAACGGACTCTCTTCAAGGCTAGTGTTCACTTAGTGGGGAAAGCATCGGATTTTTCCTGGAGAATTTCATGAACAACTGAATCCACCAAGGCGCGGAACTTCTGCCTTGCCCTTCTCTGACCAAGATCTGAAAGCTGAAAAACATTCACCTCCCTTTTAACTGGAGGAAAAAGATCTTGCCATGATTGACTCCAAACCATCCGAGAAAATCGTTCATTGTTCAATAAATAGTGATCACGAATCTGTTGAACCAGAGCTTCATCAAGTCCATAAAAACGGCTCTCAGACCATCCGTGTTGATTTGCGTAACGGCCAATAAATCTCGACTGACCACGAATTAATCGCCTTTCAACACCAAGACTTGCGAGGCGCCGTCCAACCTTTCTGGCCAGCCATACGCCCTTGGCACCGATCTGATCATTAAGAGTTTCAGCTTCAGCCGGATGCCAGCCGCCAATCGGGCTCCAACCTTGCCCTTGCATCAATCGATCAAACGGATCACCCCAGGCCGAACCGAATGGGAGGAACTGAACGCCATTAGGGAGATATTCAATAAGCCCTCTAAACATCTCAAAATAATCAAAACGCAAAGCGCGTTTCCCTAAACAACGCGAGACATATTTATCAATAGCCATTGAATGGTAAAAACGCTTGATCTCCTGAACATAAAGAGAATTAATATAATCCGGCTGATCACGAATAAAGAAAACAAGCTTGACTCGAAATCCAGCTTTTTCAGCAACGCGGACCAAGGATTCGACTCGACCCTCCTGAATCAAAGCCTGCGTCAATCTCTCATCACTCAGGATGGCGCTGTCCACCCCACGTGGAATCGTTTGGAGAAACTTTTTGACCCTTAAAAATTTCCCACATTTAATGTGAGTTGCCAACTCATAGCAACGTCCAACCTTCCTTGTATCCGGCGACACCAGAAAAACATTGTTTTTAAAAAGTGTATCGCGATTGCTTGCTAGTCGATGTTGTATGTAAGTTGACGCTGTCTTGTGCGTGCCAGCGTGGATAATGAGAGATCTTGTATCGCCCATGACGATGAATACAACAATTCAACAACTATAACCACACTCTTTCGCCAAAAACAAACTAGAGAGGAGGAAAAGCGAGTGGATTGGCAACTTTTATATCCCAAAAAATCTGTTCGGCAAGGGATTCCATTTCCTTCAGCTCACCCTCTGTCATCAATGACTCATCCAGAACACTAAAAGCTTGCGGCCGCAGATTCTGAAAAACATCTGACCAAGAATTTGCACCCCAAGCCCGACCAGCAAATCGATCATTACCATTTTTATAAAATTCTCTAATTTTTTGGACTTTTTTAGGTCTCATCCCGAAAAAGCGATTGTCTGACCAGCCACGGGGAATGGAGTATTTTCGAATATATTTTGACTGATTTTCCAACAACTTTAGATTGGCCCCAATGCCCTGCATTCGTCTGCAAACTTTAAGTGCCAGCCAAACGCCCTTTATACCCGGCTGATCGTTTGATTTCCCAGGTGTCCCTGGAATCCAGTCAACCTCTTCAGGCAAGTTGAGATCCAAACTGTTCATCAAGTTAAGGAATGGGTCACCAAATGCAGAGCCGTAAGGTAGAAATATTGCATCAAGCGATGCATTGGTAAGTAAATGTGAAAACATTTTCTCATAGTCGAACCAATGTGAGCGATGAACTCGGCACCTCTTGATAAAAGAAGGCAGATCTAAAGAATGGTAAAAACGGCGAACCTCCTGAACATAAAGAGAATTAATATAGTCCGGCTGGTCCCTAAGGAAGATCACAATTCTCAGCCGATAACCAAGTTTTTCCAGACGCTTCAGCAATCCATCAATACATGCATTATTAAGCAAAGGCTGCGTGAATTGCTCAGCACTTACAACAACATGTTGATTTCTATCAGAAACGCGACCGAGCTCAGATTCAATAGCCGAGAAGTTTTGTTCCTTCAAGAAATTCGCCAACTCCGTAAATTGGCCAGTTTTTTTTCGTTTTGGCTTCAACAAGCAAATGTCATATCTTTGCAAAATTTTTCTATTTTTCCACAACCTTTCCTGGATATAAGTTGACGCAGTCTTGTGGGTACCGGCATGAATTATAAATTGCTTTTCCACGCTTCTCATGTCTTTTTTAATATTCTAACATCTGCCAATTAGATCCTTCACTAAATAGACATTCACCAATCAATCGGCTACCCGCGACTTACAGCAAAAACTCGCATCACCTCCTTAACAATCACATCAAAATGCATCGCTGGAAAGCCGACGTTGATTGACTTGTCGACACCACATTGCGAAACCACTGCCCAGCAGGCAGTGAACAACGGCTGAAATCGCACCTGGAAGAGCGGTCAGAGGATTGGTGAACCCACCCGTTCGAGCCAGAACAACCGCCAGCCCTGAGTTCTGCATACCCACTTCAATGCTGATGGTGCGCTGGGCCTGGCTGGAGGCACCAGCAAAGCGGGCCATCAGAAAACCCAGCAGGAAGCCCCCGCCATGGAGCAGAAGGCAGGCCAGCAGCAACAGCGCTCCCTGCTCCACCAACAGCTGACGCTGACTGCCCACCACGCTTGCCACGATCAGCACGACGGCGACCACCGCCAGCGGAGGCATGAGAGGCTCCACGCGGCCAGCCAACCGCGGCGCCCCCTGTTTGAGCAGCACCCCGCAGGCCACTGGAACTAGCACCACCTGCAGCACACGCAGCAGCAGCAACCGGCCATCCACTGGCACGTACTGGCTGGCCAGGAGTTCGGTTAGTCGTGGCGTCAGCACCACAGCCGCCACGGTGCTGACGCTGGTCATCACTACCGATAAGGCGACATCACCCTTGGCGATCAGCGTCACCACGTTGCTGGCGGTCCCCCCCGGACAGCAGCCCACCAGGATCAGACCGACAGCCAGAGGAGCCGGCAGCCGCAACATCACGGCGATGGCCGTAGCCAAACTCGGCATCACTACAAACTGGGCAATGACACCCAGGCTGACGGCGCCGGGCTGTCGACTGACCCGCAGGAAATCGCGCGGCGTCAGGCCGAGGCCCATCCCCAGCATGATCAAGCCCAACCCGATGGTGATCAGTGGTCCACGAAACCAGCTGAACAGCGGTGGGTGCACCAACGCCAGCAGGGACCCCAGCAGCGTCCAGAGCGGAAACAACGTGGTGAATCGCTCGAGGGACATCAACGGCCAGCGAAACACCCATCCTCATCCCCGGTGACCTCTCAGACTGGGCCCATGGCTTCCCTGGACCCCGCTCGCCGACGGACGCTTCACAGCTGGAGCAGCGGTGAGGTTCCCTGGACCCTGCAGCGCACAGGGACAGAACAACCACCCCTGCTGGATCTGGCCAGCAACGATTACCTCGGTCTCAGCCGTCATCCGGCGGTGATCGAAGCCGCCATTTCAGCTCTCCGCAACGACGGAGTCGGAGCTGGCGCCTCACGCCTGGTCACCGGCAGCCGTCCCCGTCACGCTCATCTGGAGGCTGATCTGGCCGACTGGTTGGGACGCCGCTGCGTGATGCTGTTTCCCAGCGGCTTCCAGGCGAACCTCGCGGCGGTCACTGTGCTGGCCGACCGGCACACCACAGTTCTGGCCGATCGACTGATTCACAACTCGCTGCTGATGGGGGTGCGAGCCAGCGGTGCCCATCTGCAGCGCTTCCAGCACAACGATCTGACGGATCTCGAGCGGCGGTTGCAAGCCATGAATGGGCAACCAGGATCCGTGGTGGTACTCAGCGAAAGCCTGTTCAGCATGGAGGGCACCAGTCCCGATGTGACCGCGCTGGCTTCGCTTTGTCTGCGCTATGGGGCTGAGCTAATGATCGATGAGGCCCATGCCCTCGGGGTGCTGGGGCCGGAGGGGCGTGGCCTCTGCTTCGGCATCGACATGGTGCGACTGATCAGTGGAACCTTTGGCAAAGCCTTCGGCAGTGGCGGTGCCTTCCTGGCCTGTGATGCCGATCTCGGCGATGCCTTGCTGCAGACCAGTGGCGCCTTCCGCTACACCACAGCATTGGCCCCACCCCTGGTGGCCGGAGCACAGGCGGCGCTGGACCTGATCCGATCCCATCCGCAATGGAGCCGACAATTGCAGCAGCGTGCAAGCCACTGGCGGGATGCCCTCGAGGGCAAAGGCTGGACAAGACCTGCAGGGGTGGGTCCTGTGCTGCCCTTGCTCCTGGGCAGCGATGACGCGGCCCTGGCAGGTCAGGCGGGTCTGGAAGACCAAGGATTGCTTTGTATCGCGATCCGGCCGCCCACCGTTCCGGAAGGGACCGCTCGACTGCGGCTGGTGCTGCGACGGGACCTACCGGATGAGACGGTGGAGCAACTGCTCAAGGCCCTTCCCTGCCCATGAATCAGGTGATCGCCGCCCATGGCTGGGCCGGGGATGCAACGGTCTGGCGGGGCTGGCAGCGGCGGTTCAAAGCCCTGGGCTGGCACTGGGACGCCGTGGAACGGGGATATGGACAGAGGGAGCCCCATCAGCCGACCTGGACCGAGCAGCCGGGTCAACGACTCGTGATCGCCCACTCCCTGGGGGTTCATCTACTGCCGGAGAAAGTCCTGCGAACGGCGGATGCCGTGGTGAGCCTGGCGGGGTTTGCAGCCTTTGTTCCCGCAGGAGCCGCAGGACGGGCCCTTGCCGTGGCGCTTAAGGGTATGGCCTCTTGCCTGGGTACTGCAGATGAGACAGGGATGCTGCGGAAATTCCTGACCCGCTGCGCCTCGCCACTACCGCCCTCTGCCCTGCCGAACCATTCACTGCTGCAGGGTTTGCACCCCCCAGGCCGCCAACGGCTTAAGCAAGATCTGGCGCTGCTTCAGCACTGCCGAGACCTGCCGGAAGGCTGGCCTGAAGAGGCCAGGGTTCTGGTGGTGCAAGGGGAGCAGGATGCGATCGTCTGCCCAGAGGCCCGAACGCGCCTGCTGCAGGCGCTTGATGCGGCGCGGATCGACCACGTTCACCGCCCCGATGAGGGGCATGCCCTGGTAACGCCTTCGGTGCTGGATTTGGTGGTGCGCTGGGCAGGCCATCCATGACCGATCCCTGGAGCCAAAGGGTTATGGAGCGCTTCGGTCGATCCGCGGATCGTTACGACGGCGCCGCCGAGCTCCAGCGCGCCATGGCTAGGCAGCTGGCTGAGCGCTGCCGTCGCGAGGCCATTCCCAGGGGGCTCTGGGTGGATCTCGGCAGTGGCACTGGTCTGCTGGCGGATGATCTGGAACAGCTGCATCCCGGCCAGAGGGTGCTGAGAGTCGATGGCAGCGACGCCATGCTCCGTCGCCATAAGCAATTGGCCCGAACCAGCTGTTTGGATCTGAACAAACCGCTGCCGGAATGGAGCGCAGCGCCAGTCCTGCTGAGTTCCAGTTTCGTTCTGCACTGGCTGACCGACCCAGCGCGATGCCTGCAGCACTGGTTTGAACGACTGGACCAAGGGGGCTGGCTGATCCTCGCTGTTCCTGTGGCCGGCAGTTTCCAGCAATGGCACCAAGCCGCTGAACGGGCCGGACTCCCCTGCACAGCCCTTAGTTTCCCAGCGGTTGATGAACTGCTGGACGTCCTGCCTGGTGCAGCGGTGCGCCATCATCGACTGCATCGCTTCAGTCGCCGCGCGCAACGGCCTCTGGAGCTGCTGCGACCAATGAACACGATCGGAGCCGGCAGCAGCCGTCATGCCCCCCTGCAACCCGGTCAGTGGCGCCGTCTTGCGCGAGCCTGGCCCGATACGGGCACACCGACCCTTACCTGGCATGTATTGAGCCTGATGCTGAAGCGATGAACCAACCAGCTCCCCAGATCGTCGTCTGCGGAACCGACACCGATGTCGGCAAAACCATCGTCAGTGCCTGGCTCATGCAGGGGCTGAACGCTCACTACTGGAAGCCGGTGCAGAGCGGCCTGGAGGACGGCGGGGATCGCGGCCGGGTGCAGGCTCTTCTCAACCTCAGCGCTGACCGCATACGGCCCGAGGCCTATGCGTTTCAACAGTCGGTGTCGCCCCATTGGGCCGCTGAGCAAGACGGCATCAGCATCAACCCGGATGACCTGGTCATTCCTCACGTCTCGGCGCCCTTGGTGGTGGAGACCGCCGGCGGACTGATGGTGCCACTAACGCGTCATTGGCTGCAGATCGACCAACTGCAGCGTTGGGATCTACCGGTTGTTTTGGTGGCGCGAAGCGGACTTGGGACCCTAAACCACACACTGCTGAGTCTGGAGGCCCTCAACCGTCGTCAGCTGACGGTGCTGGGGCTGATCCTTAACGGCCCGGCCCATGCCGACAACCCAAGAACCCTCGAACAGTTCGGCGGGGTGCCGGTCCTCGCTCATCTGCCACCACTGGCCCCTCTGTCGGCAGAGTCACTCGCCAGGGAATGGCGTCGTCAGGATCTGAGCTTTAAGTTCCAGAATCTGCTCGGAATCCAGCAGCCATGAAGCCACCCCAATCGCTGATCAGCCTGGTGCTGGTGATCCTCTGCGGTGGGATTCTGGTGCTGTTCACCGATGTTGAACTGTTGTTAATGCGCTGGATCGACTGCAGCCTCATTGCGAAAGAGTCACAGAAAAACAATCAGGTCTGCCGCTGATCAGCCGAGGGATTTCGACCGCAGCGGACAGGTTCCCAGCCGGATCGAGACCTGACGAACGGCCTGGGAGAGCGGCCAGCCTTGCCGCATCCGTTCGTGGATCTGATCGATCTGCAGGGGTGACCACCCCCTCATCTCCAGAAACACAACGATGGAGGGCCAACCGCCCTCCGCGAACACTTCGCTGCGCTGGCCCTCCAGCCCAACCGCCGCGGTGCCAGGACCAGAAGCAGGAACAAAGCGTTTAGACAGCCTTCGAGATCGCGTCATAGCCATGGGGTGGCGCAACGGCTCCGAGACCCACTATGACAAGAGACGCCCAGGCCGCCATGGGAACTACGGCTGATCAGTCACGACATCCAAACCTCTGGCCGCCGTTCACGCAGATCGCCTCAGCACCGTTACCACAGCGGGTCGTTGCAGGTGAAGGAGCCCTACTGCTGCGCGAGCAGGGCATTCCCCTGATCGACGCCATCAGCAGCTGGTGGGTGACGCTGCATGGCCACGGTCACCCGGTAATGGCACAGGCCATTGCCGATCAGGCGGCCCGTCTCGAGCAGGTGATCTTTGCTGATTTCACCCATGAGCCAGCGGAACGTCTGAGCGAGCGACTGAGCCAGATCACGGGGCTCGATCGGCTGTTTTTCTCCGACAACGGCTCCACAGCTGTGGAGGTGGCGCTGAAGATCGCCTGTCAGTGGTGGGTGAACCGCGGCGAACCACGGCACCAGATCGTGGCCTTTGACGGGGCTTATCACGGCGACACCTTCGGGGCCATGGCCGTGGGCGAACGCAACCTGTTCAGCGAACCCTTCGACGACAAGCTCTTCCCCGTCGCCCGCTGTCCATGGCCTGCAACCTGGTGGAATGACCCAGAGGTGGACGCCAGGGAGAAGGCGGCCCTGGTCGTGCTGGAGACCACGCTGCAGCAACCGACCGCTGCGGTGATCCTGGAGCCATTGCTGCAGGGCGCCGGCGGGATGGCGATGGTGCGCGGCACATTCCTCAGACAGGTTGAAGCGCTGGTGCGGCAATCAGGCGCCCTGCTGATCGCCGATGAGGTCCTGACTGGCTTCGGGCGATGCGGCGACTGGTTTGCCTCTAGGCGCGCCGGGATCCAGCCGGATTTGATGGCGCTCTCCAAAGGCCTGACCGGTGGATGTCTACCCATGGGCGTGACCATGGCCAGCGAACGGATCTTCTCGGCCTTCGTTGGCCTAGACCCAAGCCTGACCCTCTGGCATGGCCACAGTTTCACAGCCAATCCGCTGGGATGCGCCGCGGCCAACGCAAGCCTCGATCTGCTGCAGCAGAACCCAGAGCAGTTCCGGGGCTTCGAATCACGGCATCGTTCCCATCTCGAACAACTCCAGGGCCATCCCAAGGTCAAGCACTGCCGTCTGACCGGCACCGTGGCGGCCTTCGACCTGAACGTCAGCGGCGATGCCGGCTATCTAAACCCCTCCGGGCCAACCATCAAACGGATCGCCCTCGAGCAAGGAGTGTTTCTGCGGCCC
>QCSJ01000041.1 GCA_003211535.1 Synechococcus sp. AG-670-A05
GGCGGTGGTCCGCCCGCTGCAGGGGCCCTGTGCCGGAGCGATCGAACGGGCCCTGTGTCGCCGCTGGCGGATCACGGATGTGATCTGCCGGCAGTCGGGCGGTGTGACGGAGCGCCTCTGGCGACAGCTCTCCGCCGATCAGGACCTGCGGCTTCTGATGTTGCGTCGTCCGGCGTCCCCGACCGGCGTCGAGACTGTGGAGAGTGAATCCAGCCTGATGAGCAGGATTCAGACTCCCCCGCGAAAGCTCTGATGGCTGACTCCACACGCCTGATGCTGGTGCTGACCACGGAGGCGGATCAGGCCAGGGCTCAGACTCTTGCGGAGGCTCTGCTGGAACGCCGATTGGTGGCCTGTGTGTCATTGCAGCCGCTTCAGTCGCTGTACCGCTGGAAGGGTGAATTGCAGCGGGAGGCGGAAGTGCAGTTGCTGCTCAAAACCAGCGCCGATCAGCTGGGCAGGTTGTGGGAGACCCTCTTGGAGCTGCACAGCTACGACACCCCTGAATGGTTGAGCTGGCCGGCGGAGGCCTCCTCCGGCTACGGCACCTGGGCGCTGGCGCAGCTCAGTTCAGATGGGCTGCTGCCAGGTCCCGAAGGGACACCTGGGAACGGGCCCCTAACTGAGTGACGATCTGCCCGGCACAGAGGGCCCCCAACTGACCACAGCGCTCCAGGGATTCTCCCTGGGTGTAACCGTGCAGAAATCCGCCGGCATAGAGGTCTCCCGCCCCGGTTGTGTCGACCAGGTCCCCCAGGCCGAAGATGCCGATTTTCCAGCGCAGTTGGCCACTGAGCACCACGGATCCCTCCCCTCCACAGGTGATGGCGATCACCGAGCAGCAACCACCCACCTTCTCCAGAGCGGTTTCGAAATCATCGGTTTCGTACAGGGCCTTGATCTCCACCTCGTTGGCGAAAAGCACATCTATATGACCGTTCACCAGTTCCAGAAAGCTCGCGCGGTGGCGGTCGACGCAGAAGCCGTCTGAAAGCGAGAGGGCGACCTGACCACCGGCTTCACGGCAGGCTTCCGCTGCGGCGATGAAGGCCCGTTTGGCTGCAGGGCTGTCCCATAGGTAGCCCTCGAGATACAGCACCTTGGTGTCGCGCACCATGGAGAGGTCGAGGTCCTCCGGCTCCAGCTGGGTGGAGGCCCCGAGGAACGTGCACATGGTGCGCTCCGCGTCCGGGGTCACATAGATCAGACAACGGGCCGTGGTGGCTCCCGAGGTGGCTGCAGGCGTATCGAATCGGGCTCCGACGCCGCGGATGTCGTGGTTGAAGATGCCACCGAGCTGGTCATCCCGGACCCGTCCGATGAAGCCGGCCCGGCCTCCCAGCTGAGCAATTCCCACGATGGTGTTGGCCACGGAACCTCCGGAGGTTTCCAGCCCGGGACCGCTGGCGGTGTAGAGGGTCTCCGCTTGCTGTTCATCGATCAACGCCATGCCTCCCTTCTGCAGTCCGTGCTGCGTCAAAAAGGCGTCATCGGTTTGAACAAGCACATCCACGATGGCGTTCCCGATGCCCACTACATCAAGGCTGCAGGGGCTAGGGAAGCGCGACATGGCGTGGAGACAAGGCCCCGCAGTATGGCCTCCGGTAGATCAGGCGCTGAGTAGGGCGCGCTTGGGACCGTGGATCGGGTCTTCCACAACGATGGTCTGATCGCGGTTGGCACCAAGGGAGACAATCGCGATCGGCACTTCCATCAGATCCGCGAGGAAGCGCAGGTAGGCCATGGCCGCGTCCGGGAGATCCTCGAGCTTGCGGCAGTCCTCCGTGGAGCACTGCCAGCCGGGTAGGGTCTCGAAGATCGGGGTGCAGCGGGCGAAGTCCTCGGCGCTGCTGGGGAAATGCTCGATGCGGTCTCCGTCGAGCTCATAAGCTACGCACACCTGGATGGCATCCAATTCGTCCAGCACATCCAGCTTTGTCACTGCGAGGCAATCAAGGCCGTTCACCTGAACCGCATAACGCCCTATTACCGCATCGAACCAACCGCACCGCCGCCGCCGGCCTGTGGTAGTGCCGAATTCACCGCCACGTTCGGTGAGTTGGTCGTTAAGTCGACCACTGAGTTCCGTCGGGAAGGGCCCTTCGCCGACGCGGGTGGTGTACGCCTTGGCCACGCCGATCACCCGGTCGATCAGAGTCGGCCCAACACCGGCACCGATGCACGCCCCACCTGAAACGGGATTCGATGAGGTGACATAGGGATAGGTGCCGTGATCGAGATCAAGCAGGGTGCCCTGGGCACCTTCGAAAAGAATATTTTTGCGGTCTCTTGCCGCTTGGTGGATGGCCCGGGTGCACTCCACAACGTGGGGAGCCAGGCGCTTTCCGTGGCCAAAGTACTCCTTGATCACGGCCTCCGCATCAAGCGGTTCGACGCCGTAGATCGTCTCTAGCAGCTGATTTTTTTCCTTGAGAGGTCCTTCGAGACGTTCCCTCAGCCGTGCTTCGTCAAGTAGGTCGATCACACGGATGCCACTGCGCTGGGACTTGTCGGCATAGGTGGGGCCGATGCCGCGGCCGGTTGTGCCGATCCGTCGGTCGCCGCGCTGCCTCTCCATCGCCTGATCCAGCAGGCGGTGGTACGGCATGGTCACGTGGGCTGTGGAGGCCAGCTGCAGGCCGGAAATGTCGATGTCGTTGGCGATGAGCATGTCCAGCTCACTGAGCATCACCTTGGGATCGACGACCGTGCCGGAGCCGATCAGGCAGATCGTGTCTGGGTAAAGGATTCCGGAGGGGATCAGGTGAAGCTTCAACACACGGTCTTCTACGACGATCGTGTGACCTGCATTCACGCCACCCTGATAGCGCACCACCACATCGGCGGAGCGGCTGAGGAGATCGGTGATCTTTCCTTTTCCTTCGTCACCCCACTGAGCTCCGATGACGACAACGTTGGCCAATGACATTGCGGCCCGAAGCCGCGAATCTGCACAATCCGGGACTATGTCGGAAACCGTAGTGGTCTGTAAAGACCCTTCTTCAAACCGTTGTCTCAGCTGCCACGGACAGCGGACTTCTCCGCTTTGCCGAGTTCCTTGGCGATGCGGTCGTGCAGCGCCTCCGGAAGAGGCCTATTGGCGTAGGAGGCGTAATGCCCAGCAAGTGAATTTAGGGCCGTCTGCATCGTGGTGAAGGAGCTGAGGCCGTTCACCCTGGGTTGAGGCCTGTAGCGGGACATGTAGTCGTTGATTAGTCCCCGGGCTTCGGATTCCGCCTCGCCGCGGTTGGCGGCCTCTTGAGGCAGATCGATTACCTCACGCAGATTGCGGGCCACGGCAATGGTGTCTTCGACGTAGTCACCCGTGAGACGGGCCTCGGCATCACCGCTGCAGGCGGTCAGCAACAGTGAGAGTCCGAGAACCAGGGCAACCGCTGCCCTGGACAGTTGCTGGATCAGTCGGGCCAGGGCGGAAATCATGGAATGGTGAAGATTGAGCCGGACTTTAAGGGCGCAGGACCTGCAACAGTTCGTCGATCGCTTCGCCGTGGGGCATTTTGCGCATCTCGCGGTTGGAGCGTTGCACCAGTTCAACGGTGCCATCTGCAGCGTCTCGGCCAATGACCAATCTCCAGGGGATGCCTATCAGATCGGCATCTTTGAACTTCACCCCAGCACGTTCCCTGCGGTCGTCCAGCAGCACATCAATGCCAGTCTGCTGGAGCATGGAGTATACCGTTTCTCCCAGGCGTTTCTGAGCCTCATCCTGGAAATTAGCAATTACAACAATAGCTTCGTAGGGAGCGATGGCGGCGGGCCAGCGGATGCCGGTATCGTCGTGGTGCTGCTCAACGGCTGCCTGGGCCAGACGTGAAACGCCAATGCCGTAGCAACCCATCCAGAACGGCTCATCACGACCCTTTTCGTTGGTGAAGCAGCAGTCGAGGGCCTGGGAGTATTTGCGCCCCAGTTGGAAAATGTGGCCCACTTCGATGCCGCGTTTTTCCTGGAGTCGGGTGTCCGGGTTGTGAACGCAGCGCTCACCCGCACGGGCCTTGCGCAGGTCTTCACTCTCAGGAGCACCGCCGAGATCCCTCCAGCTGCAGTGGCTGCGGTGTTGGTCTTCGGTATTGGCGCCGCAGTGGAACTGTTCCAGCTCCGTGGCGGTGGTATCGGCCAGACGAAGGAAGGAGCTCGTCCAGCTGGAGGCTGAAGCCAGCACCTCATCGGAAAGATCTGGACCAATGAATCCGAGGGGAATGCTATTGATGCCCTGACGCTGAAGATCGTCTGGGCTGATCGGTCGGCAGTCGAGAACGCCTTGCTCGGTGCGACGACTCACGGTATTCACCAGCTTCACGTCATTCAGTTCCTGGTCTCCCCGCAGGGACACCAACACTGGCTGTTCATGGCCATCCTCCAAAACGGCCAGCAGCAGCAGCACCTTCACTACCTGTCCCGGTTTCCAGTCTTGGGTTGAGCAAAGCCCTTCAATCGTTGTCTGCCCTGGGGTTTCAAGGCAGGTGAGCGGAGCAGGACTGAGGGGAGCGACCGCGTCGGCGAGCGACACGGCTTTCTCCTGGTTGGCGGCGTAGGCACCGTCATCGCTGATCAGAATCAGATCTTCGCCAGCATCGGCTGTGACCATGAATTCCTGGGAGGCGGCTCCACCGATGGCCCCGCTGTCAGCATCCACCGACACCGCATCGAGACCGCATCGCTCGAAGATGCGTCGGTAGGCACGGTCCATTACTGAGTACGTCGCCTGCAGATCGGTCTCGTCGGCGTGGAAGGAATAGGCATCTTTCATGATGAATTCACGGCCCCGCATCAGTCCGAATCGGGGGCGAATCTCATCCCGGAACTTGGTCTGCACCTGATAGAGGTTCACGGGGAGTTGTCGGTAGGAGCGAAGCAGCTCCCCCGCCAGGCTGGTGATCACCTCTTCATGGGTGGGTCCAAGACCAAGCTCGCGACCTTGACGGTCTTCCATATGGAACATGATCCCTTCCCCTGCGGTGTAGCCCTGCCACCGCCCACTGCGCTGCCAGAGTTCTGAGGGGTGCAGCTGGGGCAGGAGTGTTTCCAGGGCTCCGGCGCGATTCATTTCTTCGCGGATGATCAAGGTGATGCGCTGCAGCACCTTCCACATCATCGGTAGATAGGCATATATCCCTGAACCGACACGACGAATGAAACCCCCACGCAACAGAAGCTGGTGGGATGTGATTTCGGCTTCGGCTGGCACATCGCGCAGCGTCACCAGCATCAGGCGGGAGACGCGCATGGCCGGACTTTCAGAAGACTCGAGAAACTATCACTAATACATAAATATGCCGATCATACAACTGTCTGTGCCCTTCGAAAACCACTGTGCGACCTGAGTCTCGACTGCTACCGTCCGCTCAATCCAGGCTGTCCAAAGGAAGTCTCATGTTTCCTCGACCGGTTGAATCAGTGCCTTCCCGCCTTCAATCATTCGTGGAAGTTGCCATTGATCAAGCCGTGGCTGCTTCGGATGCCGAAACCCTGGTTGGCATTGACGAGGTTCAGAAGTCTCTCAATCGATCAAGGGCCTCAGTCTATCGGTACACCAACACCGACCCAAGCAATCTCAATCCCCCGTTCAATCCTCGGAAACTGAATCCCGAATACCGCAGTGATCAAAAAGATCCATTGCTGTTTCACCCCAACGAGGTTGCGCGGTTCGCGAAGGATGTGCTCCGTATTAAAGAAGTCACGGTTGAGGTACTTAACTCACCGTCAACCGCGACTCAACAAATGCTTGCTGCCATCCTCGATGAATTGAAGGGGATCCGTTCCCACCTCGAAGGGCTGGATCAGCCGACGTCCGATCTCACTGTTCACCGTGACCGTCAGGACAGGCCCGCTGCATAAGGCAGGGATCAGTGACAGAATTGCTTTGATCTTCGTGGATGGAAGAGAGCACGTCTCTGCGTGCTCCAGGCCATGTCTTCAGACCCAGCTCATTCCCTGCAAAACGAATCGTCCCCCCACGACGAACAAGAGGAGCCGTTCAGTCCAGGGTCACCCTCCCTCGCTCTTGCCGGTCTGACTATTGCGCTTCTGAGCATCACAGCTCCCATGCTTGCCGTGATCTCAGACCGTGGTCCGCTGCCCACACGGCTGCTGCCGACTGCCCTCGATCACCATGGATCTCAGCTGCCTGTCCCCCTCACCGTCTTCAGGCCTGATCAATCTTCTGGTGGAGATTCCAGCTGGGAGCCGTAATAAATATCGATATTCCCACTCCACCGGAGTGATGGTGCTGGATCGCGTCCTTCACTCTTCGATCCGCTACCCCTTTGATTACGGATTCGTTCCCAACACCCTGGCTCCCGACGGTGCTCCACTTGATGCCATGGTGATCATGGCAGAGCCGACGTTTGCAGGATGTTTGATCCGTGCACGTCCCATTGGCCTGATCGACCTTAAGGAGGACAACCTCGACGACGCCAAGCTGCTTTGTGTCCCTGACGCAGATCCCGGACAGCGAGACATCAACAGCATCCGCCAGATCGCGCCGTCTCAACTGGAGGAGGTGGCTGAGTTTTTCCGGACGTACCGAAGTTTCGAGGGGCGTCGTGTTGCTGTCAGCGGCTGGAGAGATGCGGGTGCTGTCCCGGCACTTCTCTACCAGTGCATCCAAGCGGCCAGTTGATTCTCAACCCAACTGCAGATCCAAGGCCGGATGCTTGTAGGTTGGTGCGCACTTGAGACTCCGTACGACCCGTGCCCACCATCCGATTTGAGCAGGAAGGCCAGCAGGTTGGATGCATTGAAGGCGCGAACCTCCGTAAGGCAGCCCTCGATGCTGGTATCAACCCTTACAACGGTGTCAACAACCTCAATAACTGCAGTGGCGTCGGCCAATGCGGAACCTGCGTGATGGAAGTGGTGGAAGGTCAATCGAATCTGTCCCCCCGCAGTGATGTGGAGGAGGTTTACCTCGCTGATCGTCCTGCCAATTTCCGTCTCAGCTGCCGGACCACGGTCAACGGTGATGTCACCGTTCGAACCCGCCCCGCCGAGGGGGTTGGTAAAGGATCCAACAGTCTGATCGGTGCGATTAAATCTCTGCTCGGGCGTTGATCGAGGAAAGAATGCTTCAGGTCTACAGCTACAACCGCTGCAGCACCTGCAGAAAAGCGTTGTCCTGGCTTAAGGAGAACAATCTTGAGCTCGTTGTGATCGACATCACGACAGATCCACCCTCGCGCTCTTTGCTTACGGCTGCCTTTGAGCAGTTCGGCGACCGGCGCCCACTGTTCAACACAAGTGGGCAAAGCTATCGGGCTCTGGGAGCTGCTGCTGTAAGGGCCATGGATAATGACGAAGTGCTCGATGCCCTAGCGGCTGATGGGCGCTTGATCAAAAGGCCATTTGTGGTGACTCCAGAGGGACGCGTACTTGTTGGTTTTAAGCCTGAGGTTTGGCAGGACCAGTTGAAGAGCTGAAATTCAGTCCATCGAGTTCATTGATCAACGCATCCACTCCTCCCTGATCACGCAGCTGACGGAAGCTGGAACGTTTGAGATCCTCCAGGAATGAAGCCAGCAGTGTCTGGCTTCGATCCAGCACCGGTCCATCATCCAAAACCCTGGCAAGTTCTTCCCAGAACCGATCCAGCGCATCGGTTCCCAGTTGATCCAGGGTCTGATCGCGTTGACCCAGTCGGTTGCCGGTGGTTTTGGACAGATCCAACAGGGAATCGATGACGCCTGTGGCCAGTTGTCGACTCAGCTCCGATTCCGCTTTCTGCAGACCTGGGAGCCGTTGCAGTGAGTCAGGTTTGATCCGGCTGTTCATGCTTTGTTGAAGCACATGACTCAGCAAGGCCACCAGCTGTGGCCGCAACGATGGCCCCACGCGGGTGAGCAGCAAAGGCACCCACAGTCTCAGCAATTCCAACAGCTCACGCTGGTCGTTCTGATCAGTGGTCTGGTAAGTGCAGAATCCTCGGATCCGCTGCGGGAGCTGGGGTGATCGGATGACCTGCTGCAGGGCGTCCACCACGCGAATGGTGATTACCTCAAACAGCTCCAGAGCGAGGAGCGCCACAACGCCGCGGCTGATCACAGCCCTCAGGGGTTCCAGCTGGATGAGTCCAGAGACGGAACAACGTTCGGTCACAGGAACGATCCGCAGCAATCGCCAGAAGGGAATCAGCAGAGGCAGGTCAATCCATCGACGCAGCAGGGCATCCCGCCAGCGAATGGCGGGGTAGCGCCGTTTCAGGCGCAGAGCTCGCAGCAGGATGTCCAAGAGGAACAGCAGCTGGAACGGGGTATCGATCCGCCAGCTCAGATCGGTGAGCTGGCCGCTGTCGTCAAGGCTGCGCCAGTAGTTGATCTCCACCAGCGGCAGGATCTGCCTCGTCCAGAACTGTCGTTCCTGGGTCCAGTCGAGCCCTTTGATGTGATCTGGATTGAGCAGCAGCGTTGCGGATTGACGGGCCGATTCCAGGCCGGCATGGGCTCGCAGCCGGTTCTTGATTTTCTCCAGTGCGCCAGTGTTGCCGGAACTCAGGAAGGGATTGGCCTCCAAGAGGCGCAACGTGAGCTGGTGTTGCCGCTCCAGCAGTGGCTTCACCCTGGCTGGCGATGGAGCATCGGTGCTCAGGGCCTGATCCAAGACCTTGAACTGTTCGAGATACCGCTGGGTGTCGCGGTGCGGTTCGATGCCCTTGATCCGGTCGTAAAATGGGGTGATGTCCGGTAGCCATTGCAGGGGCACCACCAGCGGCAGTGTTGGCAGCGGGTAGAGATTGCGTTGCAGCCAGAAGTTCCGCAGAGGGATGTAGGAGACATCGAACATCACCCAGGCCAGGTTTGTGGCGGCCAGCAGGGCGATGGCCTGGTCCCAGCGGCGCCAGGAGCTCCAGCGGGGAGAACGGGACAGTCCTTGCCAGCGGGGACGGATCATCGGCTGATGAAGGACCTCAGAAGAAGGGGTTCGGCATGCCCTCTATCGTGAGCCAGATTTCCTCGGAAAGGGCCCGTTGGCAACCGATCGTTCAAAGACAAACGAGGGAAATCAACATCCCTTCTGGGATTTCTGGGGACCGATTGTCTTCATGCTCGCCCTCTATCTGGGCATTCGTCAGTACCTGGTTGAAGCCCGGTACATCCCCTCCGGCTCGATGCTGCCTGGGCTAAAGATCCAGGATCGCCTCCTGGTGGAAAAGCTCACCTTCCGATCCCGTCCCCCACAGCGTGGGGAGATCGTCGTCTTCAATTCCCCCTATGCCTTTGACCCGGCCTTAAAGATGCCGGTGCGCCCTTCAGCGCTGCGTTGTGCCCTGGTCAACCTCCCCTTGCTCGGTCTCATCCCCGGTCTTGGTAACCCCGCTTGCGACGCTTACATCAAGCGAGTGATTGCCATCGAGGGCGATGAGGTCGAGGTCAGTCCTAGTGGAGCGGTCACCCTTAACGGACAGGCCCTGGATGAGCCGTATGTGGGCCAGACCTGCCTGGTCAATCAACAGGGAATGAGTACCTGCCGCACCCTGAACGTCACCGTTCCCAAGGGTTCGGTGCTCGTGTTGGGAGATAACCGCCGCAACAGCTGGGATGGACGCTTCTGGCCAGGGGGTGCATTCCTGCCGGAGCAGGAGATCATCGGCCGGGCCGTGTTCCGCTTCTGGCCCTTCAACCGTTTCGGTCTCCTGAACGACTGAGGCCGCAGGCCACCACCCGTCCCTGCATGGTGCGTCCCAGCCAGGGGAGGTTGGCGGCTCCTGGGGCGGCAGGATCATCGCGGTCCACCGTCCAGCTGGCCTCGGGATCAAACAGCAACCAGCGGCGGCTGCCGCGGCGCAAGCACTCCGCCGGCTGGTCCAGAAAGGCGGATGGACCGAAGCTGAGCACGCCCCACAGGGCTTCGATCGACAAGTCTCCTTGATTCACCAGGGCGGACCAGAGCGCTGGCAGCACAAGGTGATGCCCACTCAGGCCGGGTGGGCGCTGATCAGCCGGCAGGAGCATATCTTCATCGTCAAGGGGGATGGCATGCACGGCAACCGCCTGAATGACACCGGATTGCAGGGCTGCCCGCAAGCTCCGTCTGTCCGCAGCTCCCCCCAGAGATGGACGCACGCGGCAGCCGGGATCGGTGCTGGAGAGGTCGCTGCCATCTACGAGCAGATGCCACCAACAGACACTGGCTTTGAGGCGATGATCGGCTTGGTTGAGAACGTCTATGGCGGCAGCAGTGGAGAGGTTCATCAACCGCAGCTGCCGCTCCGGATGACGTTGCTGCAGAGCCAGCAGCTGCTGCACGGGCAGCAGTTCGCTGATCAGCGGGTCCGGAGTCCAGCCAGCCCGCAGGGTGGCTACCCCTTCCCGGAGCATCCCGTCCCCCTGGAGGATCGGGTCCCTGGGGGCCACCAGCACAGGGCATGACCCCATTTCACCAAGCAGGAGACCCCGCTCCAGCAGTGGCAAGGGCACGACCGCATCGTCATCGGCCAGGCCGATGGCACCGTGTTCCAGAAGATCGCCGTGGGGTGCCAGCTCCTTGCCTCTCCCTTCCCGGCTGAAGCTTCCCCAGAGGGACAGGTGAACGGATGTCGGATCGGTGTTCTGCAGTCCGATCAGGCGTTCCGGCTGATCCCGCCAGCTTTGTCCTCGCGGCAGCAGTGCCACCTGGCCATATCCTCCGGCGGCTGCGCAACGACGCAGGCTGCGGATGGTTTCGGTTGGCCCGCTGATCGGAGAAGGCAGCACAGTGTGGGGGTCCACCAGGCAAGGAGCCAGCAGCTGCTGGGGGGCTGCGGTCGCTTGTACGCCGAGCTGTGCAGCTGCCGTGCGGGCCTCGTCACCGAATCCGGTAAGAACCCCTGATTCGATCAGAGCAGGACCCTGTTGAAGCTCCGTTCCGGGGCCATGCAGGATCCTGACCGGATCCAGCAGCAGGGTGTCATGCATGGGTCAGAGGGCGCCCGCGGCAGTCCGGTCAATCACACTCCCGAAGTGAGACGTGAGATTGAAACAGGTCACCACCGCAGGCTGGCTCGGATCCGGGTTGATGTCGACCACGGTGACCCCGCCATTGCCCTGCTTTACCGCCCATATGTCCGCTGGGGTCAAGCCGAGCAGATCGCAAAGGATGGTTTTGTTGACAGCGTCATGGGCCACTACGAGGGCGGTCTCCTCGGGTTTCAGCCCATTAGCGATCTCCTGCCAGCTGTTCACTGAGCGGGCCCAGACGTCTTGAATCGTCTCTCCATCAGGCATCTGAACCGTTTCCGGAGCACGCTTCCAGGTGTCCAGCAGATCAGACCAACCCTCCCGGATTTCGGATTCGAGTTTGCCCTCCCAGAGTCCATGGCCGATTTCTACTAGCCCATCGATCTGGGTAAGGGGCACCCCTGAATGCGCTTCCAGGATGATCTCGGCTGTTTCGGTCGGCCTGGAGAGAGAGCTGCTCCAGGCAAGATCTATATGCACATCCCGGAGGAAGTCGCGGGCTGCGGCCGCCTGGCTGCGGCCATGATCATTGAGCGGGATGTCGATCTGTCCCTGAAAACGACCGGCCTTGTTCCAGTCCGTTTCGCCATGGCGCACCAGAATTAAGCGAGCGCCTTGGCCTTTCTCAGGAAGGGGATGCAGGTGTGTGGTGCTGTTCAGACATTCGATCTGCACCTGTGGCTGATCGACCCCAGGCCGTAGGTTGAAGATCGACAGAGAGGTGTTGTCGACTCTGAGTCGCCGGAATCCCCGCTCGGGTTTTCCGAGAAGTGTGAGCATCAGGCAGCGAAGGATAGCGTTGTGGGCCACCACCAGCACGGTGCTGTCCTGATCAACTGGGTGGCGTTGGATCAGCCCATCCACGAAACTTCTCGCCTGATCCATCAACTCCACCAGCGGGCGGTAGCTGCTGCCGTCTTGCCGTTCGAGTTCCAACTCGAGCGGCTGGCGCTTCCAGGTGGAGAAACCAACGGGGTGGCGTTCCATGAGCTCATCGATGCTCATGCCCGACCATGGTTCCAAATCGACCTCTAGCAGACCGTCATCGAACATCGGTGTCGGCGCTGATCCACCGCGTCCCTCAATAAGGGAGGCTGTGGTGGATGCCGCACGTTGTAGCCGGGAACTGTAGATCGAGTCTAAGGAAACCTCCGCCAAGCTGGCGCCGAGCCGGCGGGCCTGGTCGTGTCCCTCCTCGCTCAGGTTGGACAGGTCGTCGCGACCCTGGATGCGACGCTCCTTATTGAAGCTGCTCAGACCGTGGCGGACCAGGAGTAGGCGGAGGGTCACCGTTCGGCGTCAAGGCGCGGCCATCGTATGGGGCGAGCCCTTCAGAGGGACAATCGGGTGTAGTCGAGCCCACCTGGTGTCCCCCAGCTCCCACCGCCAGGCCCATGTTCCGTCTTGGAAAGTGCTGCTGGGGGTCCTGTCCCTGCTGGTGGCTGCCTTGATCTGGACGTCGGGTCTGGTGAACAGCCTCTCCAGGCCTTCCGTGGCACCGAGTCTCAATCTTCAGCAGCAGGAAGTTCAGCTGTTGGCGGAACCGGCTCTGCCGCACGCGATTGGTTCCGCACTGATGGGGAGCGAGGACCCGCGCACCATGCTGCTGGGCTCTCTGGAGCAAATCCCCGCGACGGATCGTTCCCGGCGTCAGGCCCAGCTGTTGGCGCTGCTGCAGAACGAGGTGACCTCGGTTCTTGAGATCGCGCCAGCGGACGATCCGTTGCTGGAGCAACTCCTCTGCGAAGCCGGTGGTGCAGTCCGCGACGACTGCATCAATACGGCTATAGCTCGGGGGGCTGCCCTGCGTTTGTCAGTCAGTGCCTTGCTGCCGCTGGTCACAGCCGTTACTGGAACGGGTCTGCTGCTGGTGCAGGGCTGGCGGATCTGGCGGGGGCGCCGAGAGAATTGGCCGAATTTGATGGGCCCCAATCTCACTCTGTTGGATATGGCTCTGCTGGTGGCCGGTGGGTTTGTAGTGATCAGTGCCGTTGGCGTTCCGCTGCTGGCCTTGCCCCTGGTCACCCGGTTGACCGCTGCTTTGGACAGCCCCCGTCGGGAAGCGGTTGGCGTAGTCATCAACTACAGCGTGATGGCCTTGCCCAGTCTTCTGATCCTCCGTCGGCAACTGGCCAGCCTGCCCCAGGAGACGAGTCCGGAAGGGGGGTGGTTGCAATGGCGGTGGCAGCCGCTGCCGGGAGCCTTTGTCACCGCTCTTTTGGGATGGTTCAAGGTCACTCCCATCGTCGTGCTCACCGGCTGGTTGCTGGTAAGGCTCTTTGGTGATCCAGGGGGCAGCAATCCACTGTTGGAACTGGTGCTCGAGAGTCGTGATCCGCTTGCGCTGTCCCTGCTGGCGTTGACGGCGGTGGTGCTGGCTCCCCTATTCGAGGAGGTGATCTTCCGGGGCACTCTGCTGCCGGTGTTGGCCCGTCGCACCGGTTCACTGACGGGCGCGGTGCTCAGCGGCTTGTTGTTCGGTATGGCACACATCAGCATCGGCGAACTGGCCCCGCTCACCGTGCTGGGAATTGGGCTTGCTCTGTTGCGGTTGTCGAGTGGACGACTGGTCCCTTGCGTGTTGATGCACGCCCTCTGGAATGCGGTCACATTTGTGAACCTGCTTCTGCTGTGAGCCTTGCAGCGGCTAGGTGCGAGTGGTTCACTGGCTCATCCGCCTGCATCTCCGGTGGTCGCCGCTCCGGATCAGCGTTATTCGACAACGGCTCTGGAGCTGATCCAGGGTTCACTGTCCGCTGGACGGATCGCACGACGCTCTCCCCTCATCGGAGGCCTGCATCGTGTCGCTGATGGCAGTCTTCTTGGGGTGTTCGCCGCGCTCGCCGTCCTTGCCGGCCTGACACTTCACTGGCAGCACCGTTGGACACTTGCCTTCCAGCGTTTGGATGCCACAAGACTGCTGGCCCATCGGCTGACGGAGTCCACGGCCGTGCTTGAACAGCATCTGCTCAGAGGCACCCGTCGAACTGACGAGCTGGTACCGACCAAAGTAATCAACCTTTTTCATCTGGAGCGGCCAGCCCCTGTCCCCGCCTCTGCTCCAGCACAACCCAATCTGCTGCAGTCCCTGGAGACATTGATGGAACGGCGGATCCGTTCCGGTTACTGATGATCCGGACCGTTCCTCGTTCTGTGCGGAAACGGCCTCGCCCGCGCATTGTCGCGATGGCCATAGTTCCCACGCGGCGACTCTGGTTTGTTTTTTTGATCTTGTGCACCGGCCTCGTCGGGCTGGTCGGTCGGATGGCTTGGTTGCAATTGGTCCAGACCGAAGAGTTGGAGTCCAGAGCGCGCCGCCTCCAGACTCAGACCAGCGCAATATTGGGACAACGCCGTCCGATCGTCGATCGCACTGGTCGACTGGTAGCGATGGATGAGGTCCGCTTTCGGCTCTGGGCCCACCCGCGCTACTTCAATCTGCCAGGTGATGCCCCCGACCGGGTTCGACCACCAGAGGACGTGGTTGCGCTGCTTGCGACGCCCCTGGCTCATCCGGCTTCACAGTTGCTTAAGGAGCTGGGAGAGCGGCGCTCTGGAGTCAAGCTGGCTGAGGGCCTTGATTCGGAGACTGCCGAAAAGATCCGCTCTCTGGGCGTTAGTGGTCTGGATTTGGAGGCCTATCCCCAGAGGGTCTATCCCCTGGGTGATTTGTTCGCCAACGTTGTCGGCTTCCTCAACGACGAGCGGGTTCCCCAGGCGGGCCTTGAACAGAGCAGGAACAGTGAACTGCTGAGGCATGAGAAGTCCAGGCGTCTGCGCCGTGGAGCGGACGGAACTCCACTGCCTGATGATTTGGCACCTGGTGCGTTCTATGGCGATGACCTGCGCCTGCAGCTCACCCTCGATGCCCGACTTCAGGAGCTCGCCGCCAAAGCCCTGGCCGCCCAGGTGGCCAAGTGGAAGGCCAAGAAAGGTGCCGCAATAGTCATGGATGCCACCAATGGCGAACTGCTGGTGTTGGCATCAACGCCGACCTACGACCCCAATCGCTATTGGCGTTTTGCGCCGGCTCGGTTTCGTGAATGGTCCGTGCAGGATCTCTATGAACCCGGCTCCACCTTTAAGCCGATCAATCTGGCTTTGGCACTTCAGGAGAAAGCGATCAGTCCCGCTGATCGAGTCCATGACGTTGGACGAATCATGATCGGCGGTTGGCCGATCAACAACTACGACAAAGAAGCCCATGGTCTGGTGGATTTCGCCAAGGTCCTGCAGGTATCCAGCAACGTCGGCATGGTGCAGGCGATGCGGCGCCTCGACAACAACACCTACTGGGACTGGATGAATCGTCTAGGGATTGATCGTCGTCCTGACACTGATCTTCCTGGGGCTGTGGCTGGTCTGCTCAAGACCAAGGAGCAGTTCATCACTCACCCGATTGAGCCGGCGACGACCTCTTTCGGTCAGGGGTTCTCACTGACGCCCCTGAAATTGGTCCAGCTGCATGGCGTGTTGGCCAATGGCGGCCGTCTGGTTAGTCCTCACATCACCCGTGGGTTTAGATCCGGCGATGCCCTTTCGCCATCCGCTGAACCCGGCGGGACTCCCCTGTTGAAGCCTGAGGTGACCCGCACGGTGATGGCCTGGATGGAATCCGTGGTGGAGAAGGGCAGTGGTAAGGGCGTGAAAACACCCGGATACCGAATTGGTGGCAAAACCGGGACGGCCCAGAAAGCTCTCAACGGGATCTATCTGCCTGGAGCCAAGGTCTGCAGTTTTGTGGCGACCCTTCCCGTCGAGGACCCCCGTTATGTGGTTCTAGTGGTGGTCGACGAGCCCCAAGGAGACCATGCCTATGGGTCCACGGTGGCCGTTCCGGTGGTGAAGAAGATCATCGATGCCTTGCTGGTTGTTGAGAAAGTCACCCCTTCCAAACCTGCAGAATTGAACAAGGCGATGACGAGCTGACGCCTCTGAAATCGCAGCTACGTTTGCAATAACAGGTCACTTTCCTACCATGGCAACCCTGCTCGATCAGCTTTCTGCGATGACCGTCGTGGTGGCGGACACCGGTGATCTCGAGGCAATCCGTAAGTTCACGCCTCGTGACGCCACAACCAACCCTTCGTTGATCCTGGCTGCTGCTCAGATTCCTGCTTACCAGAACCTGATTGATGAGGCGCTGCGCTCCTCACGGAAGCTCATCGGCGATGCAGCTCCTGTTGAGGACGTGGTGCATGAGGCTCTGGACGAAATTAGCGTGATCTTCGGTAAGGAAATCCTGAAGATCGTTCCCGGTCGTGTGTCCACCGAAGTCGATGCACGCCTCAGCTACGACACTGATGCCACGATCGAGAAGGGGCGCAAGTTGATCCGCCTCTACAACGACGCTGGCATCAGCCACGACCGCGTTCTGATCAAGATCGCTTCCACATGGGAAGGCATCAAAGCGGCCGAAGTGCTTGAAAAGGAGGGGATTCACTGCAATCTCACCCTGCTGTTTGGTTTCGGTCAGGCCGTGGCCTGCGCTGAAGCGGGGGTGACCCTGATTTCTCCTTTCGTCGGTCGCATCCTGGATTGGTACAAGGCCGATACCGGTCGTGATTCCTATCCCGGCCCGGAAGATCCCGGCGTGATCTCGGTGACCAGGATCTTCAACTACTACAAGACCTACGGACACAACACCGAGGTGATGGGTGCCAGTTTCCGCAATCTGGATGAGATCACGGAACTGGCTGGCTGCGATCTACTAACCATTTCACCCAAGCTGCTGGATCAGCTGAGGGAGAGTCATGCAGACCTCACACAGAAACTGGATGCGTCCAATCCCACCAGCGCTGAAGCGCAAATTCACATGGATCGTGAACGCTTCGACGCGATGATGGCGGCGGACCGTATGTCTACGGACAAGCTCGGCGAAGGCATCAAAGGTTTCAGCAAAGCGATCGAAACCCTTGAGCAACAATTGGCTCATCGACTCGCTGAACTGGAGGGTGGTGAAGCCTTCCGTCATGCGGTTCAGGAGATCTTCATGCTCAATGACATGAACGGCGATGGATCTATCACCCGCGATGAGTGGCTCGGTAGCGATGCCGTCTTTGACGCCCTTGATCTTGACCATGATGGACGTCTCACCCCTGAAGAAGTCCGTAAAGGATTCGGAGCAGCGCTGACCTTGACCACGGCCTGACCCGTTTTTGGATGAATTGAGAGATCCTCACCTCTATGCAC
>QCSJ01000042.1 GCA_003211535.1 Synechococcus sp. AG-670-A05
GCAGTCCGCCCCCCCCGCCGGGCAGGACGTGATCAGACCCCTGAGCAATCCCCTGTACGCCAAAGGGCACCTCGCCATCCTCAAGGGCAACCTGGCCAGCGAAGGCAGCGTGGCCAAGATCAGCGGTGTGAAAATCCCGGTGCTCACCGGCCCCGCCCGCGTGTTCGAAAGCGAAGAAGACTGCCTTGCCGCCATCCTCGACAAGCAGATCAAGGCCGGGGATGTGGTGGTGGTTCGCAATGAGGGTCCCGTTGGTGGACCGGGCATGCGCGAGATGCTGGCTCCCACCTCAGCCATCGTGGGACAAGGACTGGGGGACAAGGTCGCCCTGATCACCGATGGCCGCTTCAGCGGTGGCACCTATGGCCTAGTGGTGGGTCACGTGGCCCCTGAAGCTGCCGTGGGTGGAACGATCGGCCTAGTGCAAGAAGGCGACAGCATCACCGTTGATGCCGACCAGCTCCTGTTGCAGCTGAATGTGAATGAGGCGGAACTGGCGCGGCGCCGGACGGGTTGGAGCAAGCCTGAACCGCGATACCGTACCGGAATTCTTGGCAAATACGCACGGCTGGTCTCCAGCTCGAGCCGGGGTGCCACAACCGATCACGCCGACTGAATCAATCCGCCGGTTGCACCAGGGCCCGTAGACGTCGACCCAACGCCTCCAGAGGAGCGGCATCCTGCGGAACTTCGCAACGCTGACCCGAAGTGCCATCCATCCACACCGGATGGCGCCCTTGCCAGAGCATCGGGCGATCGGGTTGGTCCCACCAACTGAGCATCAGATTAATCTCGTCGCCACTTCGGTATATCTCGAGTTCAAGGTCATGCTCCGGATGGCGCTGTGCATCGCCATCCCGGCACTCGATGCGCACATTGATATCAACTAGGTCGTCCGGCGCAGTTGGATCGATCGGAACCACAGCATGGTTCCAAGGCTTCAGGCAGACATCCGCCGCCTTGGCAATAAGCACCAATAGATCCATCACCTAGGGCAGTGCTCGGATCGACCGGATCAACAGGCGGATCGCGCCGGATCGAAACCCAGGATTGAGTTCACCGCCATCGCCGAACTTCGAGTGCAGAATCTGAATCCGGGTGACCCCTGCGGAGTCAAAACGAAGTGGTAAACCCACCGGTTTGGCACGCACGGTGGGGCGCAGGTCAGCGAAGGGCACCACCACCTTGGTCACCCCATCCGGCTCAGTTGGAAAATCCACCACCCAGCGCAAGCCACCAGGGATCAGTTCGGTGAGGCCCATGGCCCCATCCCTGCAACCGAGAGCGATCTTCAAGGTGCGACCCTCCCCCTCCACCTCCAGTTGCAGAGCCGAAAACGGTGAGAGATCCAGAGGTGGCTGCAGACGAGGCGAGCGGCAGCTAACGAAACCACCTCCGGCTTCGATCAGCTCCCCCTCCAGCACGAGTCCGTCGGGGGTCACGCGACAACCTGCACGGGATACCCCCCCCATGATGGTGTCGTTGAGACTGGTCCAGTCAGCGAAATCGCTTCCCTGGACAAAGATCTGCTCAGAGGCTGGCGGTTGCATCCCGATCGGCAAGGATCAGGACATCACTAGCAGGTTGCACCAGGCGGGCGGGGGTGCGACCGCTGGATTCGGTGGGATCCACCAGCCTGCGCAGGGCCTCCTGCTTGCCCGCTCCACTCACTAGAAAGATCACCTGCCGAGCAGCACTGAGCACCGGTGCGGTGAGCGTGATGCGGTCCAATCCCTTGCCACGGCCGACCGTCGCCCACTGATCGGTGACCGTTGGTGCCTCCGTTCCCGGAAACAGCGAGGCGGTATGGCCGTCATCGCCAAGCCCCAGCAGCATCACATCAAACACCGGTGGCTCTCCCGGACAGAGTTGCGCCACGAGGTCGGCAAAGGCCGCCGCACTGGTCTCGGCATCCGGCAACTCCACAGTGGGAACGGCGTGGAAGCTGGCGGAGTGACCGGGTCCATCCGCCAGCAGAGTGCGCCGCAGCATGCGGGCATTGCTGGAGTCGTCATCCGCAGCCACCCAACGCTCATCTCCGAGCAGTACATCAACCCTGTCCCAGGGGAGGTGTTCCTGACCCAGCAGCGCATAGGCCTTGGCGGGTGTGGTGCCACCGGAGAGCGCGATCCGGCAGCGATCGCGCTGATCTAGCACCAGGCTGATCTGGGCGGCAATGATGTCTGAGGCCTGACGGGCCAACTCGTCGGAATCGTTTGCCCGCTCGATGCTGTAGCTGGTCATGAGCGTGGAGCTCAGCCGAGCCACTCGGTGTGGAAGTTACCGGCCTTGTCGACCCGCTGGTAAGTGTGCGAGCCGAAGCAGTCGCGCATGGCCTGCACCAGGTTCTGAGGCAGGCGACCGGTGTGGTAACTGTTGATGTAATCCAGAGTGCTACTGAAGCAGGGAACGGGAATACCGGATTCAGCGGCACCGGCCACCACCTTGGCCAGACCGGGCAGACGACGATTGATTTGATCCGCGAACCAGGGATCCAGCATCAGGTTGGTCAGTTGAGGGTTGGCGCCAAAGGCATCCTGAATCCGTTTGAGAAGACGGGCTCGAATAATACAGCCGCCCTTCCAGATCTGAGCGATGGACGGCATGTGCAGGCTGTAGTCCAGATCCCTGGAGGCGATACGCAACAGCTCCATGCCCTGGGCATAGCTGGCAATGCAGCTGAGCACCGTGGCATCCATCAACGGAGCCATGGCGTCGTCGGGCGTGCCCATATAAAAATCCTTGATGGCAGGTCGCTTGAGGATGGATTCGGCGGCCACCCGCTCAGGCTTTAGCGAACTCATCACCCGGCCATTGAGTGATGCGTAGATGGTGGGAACGGGAGCACCCATCTGGAGTGCTGTGACCACGGTCCACAGACCGGTGCCCTTCTGGCCGGCCTGATCCATGATTTTCTCCACGAGATCCGAGCCGTCTTCCGGATCCTTGGTGCGCAGGCAAACCTCCGTGATCTCCACCAGGTAGGAGGAGAGCTCCTCGGTGGCGTTCCATTGCGCCAGCACATCGGCCATCTGCTCGCCGTTCATGCCTTTGACCCGCTTCATCAGGTCGTAGCCCTCAGCAAGGATCTGCTCGATGCCGTACTCGATCCCGTTGTGGACTGTCTTCACCAGGTGACCGGAACCACCTGGACCGATGTAAGTGACGCAGGGACCGTCATCAACCTGGGCCGCCATCTTGTTCACCAAGCTCTCAATGGCGTCGTAGGACGCCTTGGTGCCGCCTGGCATCATGCTCGGGCCCTCCAGGGCACCTTTGGCACCACCGGACACACCCATGCCGATGAAGCCGAAGCTCTTGCTCTCGAGCTGCTTCACCCGACGCTCGGTGTCGTGATAATCCGAGTTACCACCATCTATGAGCAGATCCCCTTCTTCCAGAAATGGAGAGATCTGATCCACCACGGCATCAACAGCCGGGCCGGCCTTCACCATCATCAGGATCCGACGGGGACGCTCAAGCTTGCTGACGAAGTCCTGAAGATCCGTGGCTCCCTGAATGTTCCGGCCCTGGCCGCGACCGTTGAGGAACTCCTCCGTCTTGGCGTATGTGCGGTTGTAGACAACGCTCGAAAAGCCGTTGCGCTCAGCGTTGAGGACGAGGTTCTCCCCCATCACGCCAAGACCGATCAGACCGAAGTGAGAATGGGACATTGCCTTTCGGATCACTGACGACTGCCGTCAGTTTGAGTAGCAAAATGGGATCCGACAGCCCTTCCAAGAGCTTCTGTCAGGAATGGGGGATGGAGAGTTCCGCTGTCGCAGCAGCGACAAAACGCAAAATCCGTCAAATCACAGTTCCATCCTGAATCGTGGCATTTTTCTGAACCACTACGATGCCATTTCGAATGTAGAAACCTTGATCGGAACGATCGGCTTCCTCAACGTGATCTTTGTTCACGATGGTGACGTTGGAGCCAATGCGCGTGTTCTTATCCAAGATTGCGCGCTTCACAGTCGTGCCAGGACCCACACCAACCGGAATGCCACCGCGTTCCCGCAGGACTGCACGCTCATCGCTGGATTCAAAGAAATCAGCACCCATCACCAGGGTGTCCTGAAGAACCACATCACTTTCGATGCGGCTGCGCACACCCAGCACGCAGTGGTGAATGCCGCAGGACTTCAGAATGGATCCTTCACCGATGATCGAGTTAGTGATCTGAGCATCAACGAGTTTGCTCGGGGGTAAATAACGGGGGCGGGTGTAGATTGGAAATTTTTCGTCGTAGAAACTGAACGGTGGAGTTGGTTGCTGAGTGAGCGCCAGATTGGCTTCGTAGAAGGCACCGATCGTTCCGATATCTTCCCAGTAATCGTCAAAAACGTAGCTCTTTAGCTTGTCTCCACGCTTGAGGGATTCAGGGATGACTTCCTTGCCGAAATCCGTGTAGCCGGGGTTGGAGTCAAGCAGATCAAACAGGGTGTCTCTGCTGAAGACATAAATGCCCATTGAAGCCAAGTAGGGGCGCTCCTTGGTCGATTCCGCACTCAATCCGAAGCGACTGGTATCAACGGCCATTTCCAGGAGTGAATCGCCCTTCGGTTTCTCACGGAACTCCTTGATAACCCCATAGTCATCGGTACGCATTAAACCAAAGGCTTCCGCCTGCTTGGGATCCACAGGAAGAGCTGCCACGGTGAGATCAGCACCGGAGCTGCGGTGATGCTCAACGAATAGGCTGTAATCCATGCGGTACAGCTGGTCACCGGACAGGATCAAATATTCATCAACATCCCACTCCTGGAACAACCATTGGTATTTACGAACAGCGTCTGCAGTGCCTTCAAACCAGGAAGGACTGTCCGGAGTTTGCTGAGCAGCCAGCACCTCAACAAATCCTTGACCGAATGGCGCGCTCAGGTTGTATGTCTGGGTGAGGTGACGGTTCAGCGAAGCACTGTTGAACTGCGTCATCACGTACATCTTGTTGATGTTCGAATTGATGCAGTTGCTGATGGGAATATCGATCAGTCGATACTTACCAGCCAAGGGAACGGCTGGTTTGGCTCGCATCTTGGTGAGTGGGTAAAGACGGGTTCCGGCTCCACCGCCGAGAATAATGGCCAATACCCGCTTCATGCAGTAACCCCAGATCGGCGTTGCCGCAAGAACTTACAGGAGTTTCACCGGGTTCGACCGTCCTTACCTGAAGATCCGACGAGATTAGTGCGAATCAAAACGGGACACGGGTAGAACACTCAGTCTTCCTCAATTGAAAAGAGACGCTCCACGGTGCGCAGGGCCTGCTGACGCTCTTGTCTGGACTGGGGGGCCCGCAGTGAGGTGACAGGGGTGTGCAGGATCTTGTTGATGATCCCTTTGCTGAGAGCTTCGACCACCTTGCGCTCGCGGGCCGAGAAGTCCGGTCCCATCCGACTGAGGGCCTTTTGCAGTTCCTCCACGCGGATGGACTCCATCGACGAGCGCAGACGATTGATAGTGGGTACGGCTTCGAGGCTGTCCCACCACTCCAGGAACTGCTGAGCCTCCTGCTGCAGCAACTGTTCGGCTTCGCGGGCAATGGCCTGACGGGCCTCTTGGTTGCGTGCTACCACTTCCTGAAGGTCATCCACATCGTGGCAATCAACCCCATCCACAGCAGCCGCATTAGCAGCGATGTTGCGCGGAACACCAATATCAATGAATCGAAGCTTGCTGCGGCGGTTCAGAGGTTCAAGCCGGGCTGCATCAATGATTGGATCGTCTGCAGCTGTGCTGGTAAACATCAAGGAACAGGTGCTTAGACACTGGTCAAGATCGGTAAGCGGTCGGCACTGCACAGGAAGGTCCGGAAAATCCGCTGCAAGCAGCTCTGCCCGTTGAACTGTACGGTTGAGCAACACCACCCCAGAGGCTCCTTTAGCCTGCAGATGCTGCAGTAGCAGTCGACTCATGCGACCGGCTCCAACCACAGCGATCTGCTCACTTTCCAGTGTGACCAGTTGATCCAGGCCGCGAGACTGACCTAGTTTCAATTGCGCCAGCTCCACGGCAGCTGAACTGATCGACACAGCCCCGGTGCCGAGATTGGTTTCGCTTCGAACCCGCTTGCCGGTGCTGACAGCCTGGGTCAGCAAGCGATTGAGGATCGGCCCCAGGGATTTGTGCTCCTGGCCCAGGCGCATCATTTTTTTGACCTGGGAGAGGATCTGCCCCTCACCCAGCACAAGGCTGTCGAGGCCTGCAGCCACCCGCATCAAATGGTCTACGGCATCCTCGTGGTGGTAGTTGAACAAATGCGGGGTCAGATCAACGGTGGCCAGGCCGGAATGACCGCTCAGAAATTCACTGACAGCTGAAACACCCAGGTCGGGATTTCTTACAAGGGTATAGATCTCCAACCGGTTGCAGGTGCTGAGGATCGACGCCTCCAGCACCTGTTCATGTCCTCGAAGTGATTGGAGGGAAGTCTCCATGGTCTGCTCAGGGATACTGAGCCGTTCCCGGATTTCCACCGGTGCCGTGCGATGACTGAGGCCGACAACGGCAATGTGCATGGAGACTCTCCTCTCAACCGAAACGTGACTATCAGCTCAGAGCGATGCTCTGGGCGCCGTCTTTGATGTGCACGGTGTTGGTGAATCGGCAGGTGTTGTCCAGGTTGCTGATCACCAGGCTGCTGGTCCGCGTGCAATCACGTTCGAACTTAACCCCGTGGAACAGCAGGCCATCGGTGATGCCGCTGCCAGCGAAACAAACGTGCTCACCACAGGCGAGCTCCTCGGCTTCATAAACCTTGTCGGGATCGGTGATGCCCATTTCCGCCAGGCGAGCCAGGTTGCCAGCCTTGGTCATGTCTGCCCACTCGGAGGTCTGTGCAACGGCCGGGTCATAGACCAGCTGACCCTGGAAGTGACCGCCAAGAGCACGCATGGCAGCAGCGGAGATGACACCCTCAGGAGCAGCGCCGATGCCCATCAGGCAGTGGGTGCCGGTGCCGGCGAAACCACAGGCGATGGCAGCCTGAACGTCACCGTCGGAGATCGGCTGAATGCGGGCGCCGGTGGCACGGATCTCGGCGATCAGGTCCTTGTGACGGGCACGATCCATCACGACGATGGTGAGTTCATCAACTGCGAGGCCAAGGCAGTCGCAAAGGATATTGATGTTCTCGGTGGCGGACTTGCGGATGTCCACCTTGCCCTTGGCTGCCGGGGGTGCAGCCAGCTTCTTCATATAGAAGTCGGGAGCATTGAATAGGCCACCGCGGTCGGATGCCGCAAGAACAGCCATGGAACCGCGCTGATTGAAGGCGCAGAGGTTGGTGCCCTCGCAGGGATCGACTGCGAAATCAACGCCAGGGCCGGTACCGCTACCCACTTCCTCGCCGATGTACAGCATGGGAGCTTCGTCGCGCTCGCCCTCACCGATGACGATGCGGCCCTGCATCTGGATCTGGCCCATGCGTTTGCGCATGGCTTCCACGGCTGCAGCGTCAGCTTCGTTCTTGAGACCTTTGCCGGAGAGCTTGGCGGAGGCGATGGCGGCCTGCTCAACAACCTCGAGAATTTCCTGAATCAGGGTCTGGTCCACGGGACTCCGAATGGTGGGGTGAAGGGGCTGGCGATTCCATCAGGGAGAGCAATCTGCCCTTGCCGCAATGGATCTCGACGCCTGAGCGCGGCTCACTGTATCAGTGGTTGCTGGGGTCCCTAAAATCTCCACGCATTTCGCGCTCCTCTTCCATGAGCACCAAGCCCCTGGTGATCTCGCCGTCGATCCTGTCGGCTGATTTCTCCCGTCTCGGCGACGAAGTGAAGGCTGTGGATGAGGCCGGCGCGGACTGGATCCATGTGGACGTCATGGACGGTCGCTTTGTGCCGAACATCACTATCGGCCCCCTTATCGTCGAGGCTCTGCGCCCGGTGACCCAGAAGCCACTTGATGTTCACCTGATGATCGTCGAGCCGGAGAAATACGTTCCCGATTTCGCGAGGGCCGGTGCCGACATTATTTCAGTGCAGGTGGAAGCATGCCCTCACCTTCATCGCAACCTGGCGCAGATCAAGGATCTTGGGAAGATGGCCGGTGCCGTGCTGAACCCCAGCACACCCCTAGACACACTTGAGTACTGCCTCGAGCTCTGCGATCTGGTGCTGATTATGAGCGTCAACCCCGGTTTCGGTGGTCAGAGCTTCATCGAAAACCAGGTGCAGAAGATCCGCGACCTGCGCCGCATGTGCGACGAGCGGGGCCTGGATCCCTGGATCGAAGTGGATGGTGGTGTCAAGGCCGGCAACGCCTGGAAGGTGATCGAAGCCGGTGCCAACGCCATCGTGTCCGGTTCCGGTGTGTTCAACCAGCCGGACTATGCCGAGGCGATCAAAGGAATCCGCAACAGCAGCAGCAAGGAAGCTGTCCTGGTCTGATAAGCCTCGACTGAACAGCGCGGTGGCCATTGACAACGTGTTCAAAGCCCCGACCCAAGGTCGGGGCTTTTCTGTTGGCTCTAGTAGATCATTGCCAACAAATAGATCCCCATCAGGACGGCCAAGCCTTCAGCACATTGACCACCAATGGGCGAACATCCACTGCGCGATAGACCGGCGCACGACGACGACAGCAGTGGCTTTTCCTGGACATCACAGAATGCCTGAACCAAGCACAAGGTCAGGCAGGCAACAAAAGCTCCAACTTCACCGACCCAACAGCACAGGTCTGACGATGATCATTGTCGCTGGAGCACCGAACTGTCATGACTGGTTAGTGCAGAACCTGGTATCACGGACTTCGCAGCACATAACATGAAGATAGATCGGTGACTGGAATACGGGCTGACGAAGCAAGTCAGCCCTATGCGTATGTCCGCGGTAGCGAAATGAATTCAATTAGATTGGTAACCTCCCACACAAGTCACCTCATGATTCCAGAACCTTACGAACCCTTTGACTCGAACAGACAAGACGACAAAATCTTCTTGATTGGATCCATGTTTATTGTCATATTTCTATTCCTTCTTTAGGAAGTTAACGAATTATTCCGAGACTGCATGCACCCCGCTTTCGACGGGGTGCATGCGTTGCCAATTACTTCATAGGATCAACTTTTGCGAGCAACTCAGCATGCTCTTCAAGTATACCGTCGCCCTCGGATAGCCACCACATGCAGGTGACTGGGACATTGACTTTAGAGGCTACCATCATTGTCCTATGAGACAACGGACGATGAGGAATTAGAGGTCATGGGTCAACCGTGACTGTCCGAAATGTTCTGATTTAGTCAGGAAAATGCGAATCGTCGCAGAATACTTCTTTATTGTCCGCAAGAATACACAATAGATTACTAATGCAAAACGACAAGAAATTCGCTAGGTTTAAAAATAACTGAAGTTCTGTCTGTCGTCTACCGCAAGATCTCTTTCAGGACTGACTATCCAAAAAACCAGCCATAACTATGTAAACCGATGCCGAGAAGATTCACTCCGATGTAGCAGATCGCGATCACCACAAGACCTGCTACAGCCATGAGCGCAGGGCGACGCCCCTGCCAGCCGCGGCTTAAGCGTGTGTGCAGATAAGCCGCATACACCAGCCAGCAGATCAGGGCCCAGGTTTCCTTCGGGTCCCAGCTCCAGTAACTGCCCCAGGCTTCATTAGCCCACACCGCACCGCTGACGATGCCAACGGTGAGCATCAGAAATCCAACGGTGATCGTTCGATAACTGAGGCTGTCCAACTGCTCTGTGGTGCTGAGCTGAATGGATTGCAGTTGCAGAACGTCGTCACTGCAAGCACCCACGGATTGCCGGAATCCACCGCTGCCAATCGAGCTGCTGCGCAATTCCAGTGCTTCACCACGGTCCGTAACGAGAACCGCCAACGACAGCAGCGAACCAACCAGCAGCGCGGCGTAACTGACCATGATCACACTTACGTGCATCACCAGCCAACTTGAGCGAAGAGCGGGCACCAGCGGCGCTGATGTCTGCAACTGGTCAGGCAGGGCAAAGCTGGCGAAGGCAATGCAACCGAGACCCATCGGCGTGGCTGCCGCCGCCACGATCGGGGAGGGCCAGGAGCGTTCCACCAGCAACTGGGTCAGCGTGCAGGCCCAGGCCAGAAAGCACAGGGACTCATACAAGTTGCTGATCGGAAAATGGCCGGATTCCCACCAGCGCAGCACCAACTGGGACGTCAGCAGCAGATTGGCCAACGCCACCAGCAACTGCACGCTGCCGGTTCGGGCCTTCGACGCAACCGACCAGAAAGCCAGCGGCATGGCCAGCAGCAACAAAAGAAATGCCCCGAACCCGAGGCCGGTCACAAAATCAAACGGAAGGGACTGCACCGTTAAGTGTCCTGATGAGATTAATTCTGCCCGGGGAGCTCAGCGACTGGCCTGGCGCAGCAACAGAGACCCCGCCCCCAGCGACAGCAACACTGGCAGCCATGCCGCCAGCAGCGCCGGCAGAACACCTTTCACGCCGAGGGAACTGAAGCTGAAACTCAGGGCGTAATACCCCAGGATCAGCAGGATGCTGATGCCGAAGCCCTGGCTGCGACTGGTTCGTGAGCCAGGTCGCGAGCCGAGACTGCTGCCGATCAGACCGAACACCACGCAGGCCATGGGGAACGTGAACTTCTCCTGGATGCGCACCTGCAGCTTGCGGGCTGCTTTGACATTGCCGGCTTCCGCTTCGACGCGTTCCGCCTCGATCGCTTCGGCAATCGTCATATTGTTGGCGTCATCCGGTAGCCGCGCTACCTTCAGCGGCCCGGAACTCAGGGGATAGAGGTAGCGATCGAAATCAACCCGGGTGGTGCTGCCGTTCAGATTGAGCGTGAGTATCTGACCGTCGCGAAATTCCCATTTCGCCTCCGCCTCGTTCCAGAGGGCCCGATCAGCCACGAGCATTTGGCGGAATCCAGCCCTTGAAAAATCCAGCACCGTGACATCGACCATCTCCCCTTTGTCGAAACGGCGGGAATAGAACAGCTGCTTGAGGCCCCGACCACTGCGGTCGGACTCCGGCTCCGACAACCGGCCGAAGCGTGAATAAATGATGTCCTTACCCTTTTCGGTGGCGATTGCTCGTCCCAGGGCTTTCTGCAGCGTGACCTCGGCCTGGATGTTGGCACGGGGGACGATCACATCGTTGAACAGCAGTGTCATGCCCGTGAGCAGGCATGAAAGCACCAGAGCCGGCACCACTAGACGCACGGTGCTGACCCCAACGCTGCGTAGGGCAGTGAGTTCGCTGTTCGCCGTCAGCTTGCTGTAAGCCAACAGCGTGGCGAACAGCGTGGCCATCGGAAACGACAGCACCAGGAACCGCGGCAGGCTCAGAACCATCACCTGCAGGGCGATCCACGCCGGAAGGCCGTCCTCCACCAGCCGGCGCACCAGCTCGAACATCACACCAATGGATAGCCCAACCACCGTGAAAGCCGCCACCGCAAACAGCAGCGGCGCCAGAATTTCATCGATCAACCAGCGATCCAGCAGAGGAATGCGACGACACCAGCGATTCAGAACAGCGATCACAGCTGGAAGGCCTCCCCGAGGTAGTAGCGGCGCACCAGAGGGTCATCGGCCACAGTTTTGGATTGGCCGCTGGCCAAGATCGAACCGTCATTAAGGATGTAAGCCCGATCCGTGATCGCCAGGGTTTCGCGAACGTTGTGATCGGTGACGAGGATGCCCATCCCCCGTGAGCGCAGCGCCTGGATCAGTTCCTGCAGATCAGCCACCGCTCGGGGATCCACCCCGGCGAAGGGTTCATCCAGCAGCAGATAACGCGGCCCCTCCGCTCCCACTGCCAAAGCGCGGGCTACCTCGCAGCGCCGCCGTTCACCACCCGAAAGCTGGAATCCGCGACGATCGACAAACTCCACCAAGTGGAAATCCTCAATCAGCTGATCGCGGCGATCACGACGCTGCCGCGCATTGAGATCCGTCTGACAAAGAGCGACCTCTAGATTTTGTCGAACCGTCAACTGACGGAACACACTGGGCTCCTGAGGCAGATAACCGAGTCCAAGCCGGGCCCGTTCCGGCATCGACAGCGTCGACACCACGGCACCATCCAGGCTGATCACGCCGACATCGGGTCGCAGCAACCCGATCACAAGATTGAACGTGGTGGTCTTGCCAGCACCATTGGGCCCCAGCAGGCCGACCACCTCACCCGGTGAGAGATCGAGACTCACCTGGTTGACCAACCGCCGCCCACCAAGGCTGATGGACACCGTCTCCAGTGCAAGGCTCATCGTTCGAAGCCCGCCGAAGGATCCTTCAGGGTCCACTGGCTGAACACCTGATCCCCCTCCCCGGGGATTGCCACGGCGCGATCCTCCTGCAACAGATAGATCACCTGATCCGCCCGGAGAGCATGACCATCGTTCTGCACCACATCCACGTCGCCTCTGAGCACGATGCGCTCTTCCTTGGTGAAGTACTGGGCCTGTCTGCTCGTGGCCACCACGCCACGGTCGGCATGCACGATCCGCACGTTGCCGCTGGCGGTGATGACACCCTTATTTTTGTCGGCGGACTGCAGATCGGATTCGATCGTGATCAGACCATACCCAGGACTCTCCTCGGCAGCGATCGGCTCAACCGCACCTGCAGCCAGCAGAAATGGAAGCACCAACACAATGGATCGGAGTCGGCGCATCGCGGTGATCACCACGCGTTGAAACCAGGAATTGTGAGACACTACCGAGGCTTCAAGACCTGTGATTGAGCACAGGGACAGTGCACAACTCGGGATCCCCGCTCTGCTGCAGCTGCAACAGCCGCGCCTGGACACAACAGCACAACGCCGGCAGATCCAGGCCGAGATCCGGTGTGCCAGGTCGTTGCAATCGACCTAATGCTTCGCCGAACAGGATCGTGGCCCCGCGGGGATTGCCCCGCTGAAGGTGGAGCTGAGCGACGGCCACCTGCAGAAGGCCTTGCAGGCAGCGTCGTTCCGGATCAGCGGTTTCATGCCAGATTTCCTCCAGCACGTCATGGGCGGCGTACCACTCCTCCGTATTGAACAGGCGGATGGCGTCCTGGAAGCGGGGATCCGCTTCCACCATCAGCGCTTGGCCATCTTCTTGGCCGGCAGCTTGCGCAGTCGGATGGATTCCGGTGTCACCTCGAGCATCTCGTCGGGACCGATGTATTCAAGGGCCCGCTCTAGGGTCATTTGCACAGGTGACTGCAGAGTGTCGAGTTCCTCAGCGCCCGCGGAGCGCATGTTTGTGAGCTGCTTGGCCTTGCAGACGTTGATCTCCAGATCCTGAGGACGGTTGTTCTCACCGATGATCATGCCCTTGTAAACCTTGGTGCCGGGGGAGATGAAGAACTGACCGCGATCCTCGGCGTTCTTGAGGGCATAGAAGGTGGCGGTACCTTCCTCAAAGGCGATCAGCACACCGTTGCGACGGGTGTCGAACTCACCCAGCATCGGCCGGTACTCGAAGAAGGAGTGACTCATGATCCCTTCGCCGCGGGTGGTGCGGATGAACTCACCCCGGAAGCCGATCAGACCACGGGAAGGAACGATAAACTCCAGCTGAGTTCGGCCGTCCTGTCCTGTTTCCATGTTCTGCATCTCGCCCTTGCGGGTACCGAGTTTTTCGATGCAGCCACCCACAGCCTCCACAGGCACGTCCATCACCAGGGTCTCCACCGGTTCACAGGGGGTTCCGTCGATGGTGCGGAAAATCACCTGCGGCTGCGACACCTGAAACTCGTAGCCCTCGCGCCTCATCGTCTCGATCAGGATGCCGAGATGCAGTTCGCCACGGCCGCTGACGGCGAAGCAATCGGGTGAGTCGGTGTCTTCGACGCGCAAGGCGACGTTGGTGAGCAGTTCCCGTTGCAGACGATCACGCACCTGACGGCTGGTGACGAACTTGCCCTCCTTTCCGGCGAAGGGAGAGTCGTTTACCACGAAGGTCATCTGCAGAGTGGGCTCATCAACCTTGATCAGCGGCAGAGGGGTGGGCTCATCCGGACAGGCGATTGTTTCACCGATGTTGACGTCGTCAAAACCAGCCACGGCCACCAGATCACCGGCACTGGCCTCCTCGATTTCAATCCGCTGCAGGCCCTGGAATCCCAGCAGTTTGCTGATGCGGCCTTTTTTGATGCTGCCGTCGTCCTTGATCAACGAGGCGCTCTGGCCACGCTTGATCACACCGTTGTGGACGCGACCGATGATAATGCGACCGAGGAAATCGGAGTAATCGAGGGTGGTGATCTGAAGCTGCAGAGGCTTCTCCACATCTCCGACCGGAGGCGGAACATGGCGCAGGATCGCATCAAACAGCGGCCGCATGTTGTCGCTGTCGGTCTTCATGTCCGGCTTGGCGAATCCGCCCAGGCCGCTTCCGAAAAGATAAGGGAAATCGCACTGGTCGTCGTCGGCGCCGAGCTCGATAAACAGATCCAGCACCTTATCCACAGCCGTCTCGGGATCCATCCGGGCCCGGTCGATCTTGTTGACGAACACGATCGGGCGCAAGCCCTGCTCCAGGGCCTTCTTCAGCACGAAGCGCGTTTGGGGCATCGGCCCCTCATTCGCATCAACGATCAGCAGGCATCCTTCCACCATACCCAGCACACGCTCCACCTCACCACCGAAGTCAGCGTGACCAGGGGTATCAACGATGTTGATGCGCGTCTCTTTGTAGTCAACAGCGGTGTTCTTCGACAGGATAGTGATCCCCCGCTCACGCTCCAGATCGTTGGAATCCAAGACGCAGGTGGGCACCGCTTCGTTGTCTCGGAAGATTCCAGATTGCGCCAGCAGCGAATCAACTAGGGTCGTTTTGCCGTGGTCAACGTGAGCGATAATCGCGATATTGCGAATCGCCTTGTGCTGGGCGCTCATGCGTGTTGACCGTTTGAATTTGTGAAGAACGCCCAAAGGCGCAGTGCGAAAGGTTATCTCAACGTGAGATTTTGCTGGTGCGTTCAGGACCCTTGACACGCAGGCTGCCCCGAGTCACTCCGAGCTGGTGATGGATCCGCTCCTGACTCCACACCTCCAGTGAGGCGCAGTGCCCCAGAAGCGCATCGGCGTAAAGTTTCTCACGGCGCTGTGTCGCAGCGGCGTCCTCATCCAGCAGTTCGAGGCGGACCTGACGGACGCCGGCCTCCAGCAGTGCCGGCAAACCCTCCACTCCGGATTGTGCGGTGCCGTTGAACAACTTGTTGCGACAACCGAGATCAGCCTTCAACGGATGCTCAACGCCACTGCGATCCCTCAGCGTGACGCTGTGCTGCTCACAGGGACGACCGCAATCGGTGTGGTCCTGCCCATCGGAGAGGAAGGCGCAGAACACACAGTGATCCATGTGAGATAGCGGCATGTGCTGATGCAGGGTGACCTCAAGACGAGCGGTATCAACGCCGGCAGCCAGATCCAGCAATTGCTGAAGGTTGAGGTCGTAGCTGGCGGTCACCCGCTCCAGCCCCAGTGCTCCAGGTACCAGCGAACACTGAGCGGGTTGGCCGTGTTCAGGGAAAAGTCACCAACGCAGGGCGCCAGCGGCGTGAGCCGTTCCAATTGATCGGCATTGCGCACCAGGTAGCCGTCAGGACGCGCTCGAATTAAAGGCTCCAGACTCCAGGCCTCATTGGGCCGCGTGATCCGTGCACCTGCCAGCCAGATTCCACCGGGCCAGTGACCACGACCGATGGCCGCCGCCGCCGCGATCACCAGTGAAGCTGCGCGTTCCAGCTCATCGCTGAATACAAGCACGTTGAAGGTGAGGAACCCCCGCACTTTGCGCTCGTGCAGCCAGGTCATCACCTCCCCCAGTTCCTCGATGCGGAAGTTCTCAGCCCGCTGACGGGCATTGAAAGCATCGACACCGAAATACACAGCATCGGCGCCGTTCGCCACGGCAGCCTTGAGGCAGTCCCAGTCACCGGCCGGGGAGAGCAGCTCAGGAAGGGTCAAGGGCGTCGGGAGGTGAAGCGCCGGGCCGCTTCAAATTGTCGCAACGCCTGGGCTGTGCCCTGATAGCGCCAATGCCAGGGCTCGTACATCACCCCCTGCTGATTCCCCCTAGGAAAGGACAAAACAAAGTGATAACGCGCTGCGTTGTCCTGAAGCCAGCGAAACGCATGCGTCTGTTCAAAGCTCTGGGACAGGTGGGTCTCCGGAGCCTCTCTATCACCGAGGTCGATCGCGTATCCGGTGCTGTGTTCGGAATAACCCGGCGGTGCTGACACCTGCGCCCGTTCCTCCGCCGTCTGGTTCCGTTCCGAGGCGATGTCAAAAAA
>QCSJ01000043.1 GCA_003211535.1 Synechococcus sp. AG-670-A05
ACACCTCGTGCAGGGCGCTCCCGATCGAAGAGGATCAACTTCCCTCGGCGCTGAAGCAACTTAATGCCTTTGGGTGGAACGCCCGAAATGATCGTCGTCTAGTCCTTACGAGTGACCTGTTTCTAGAACCAACACTTGATCCATTCTCTTTTCCTCAGCAGTGAGGAAATCAGCCCACATCCCTATTAGAAAGCTCAGAGTCGCTAAGGCCTGTACTTGTTCTTTCGAGCCAGGGCGGGTGTATTTGAAGTCCATGAACATGCGATCAGCGGCTGACAGCTGTTCCTTGCATCGGGCATCAATAGACATGGTCAGACCTCGAGTTCAACTTTGATTTTCTCCGTGCCAGTACTGTACAAGCTTTCGTTACATTCCGTAATGAAATTGGGGCATATGAGGAATTCCTGGCAAAAGTTGCAGTACGAACGGCTGCGGTGTAAGCCTAATTATGTAGCTACCGCTACTAAGCGTTCACCTCACTTTTTCGAGGCGCAGCTCGATCCAAGCCATGGAACGGGGGCTTGGGCTCTGCAGGAGCTGTGTGATGACTTCGTTGTATTGGAACGGTTCAGCGTTTACATCAGTGAACACGACAGCTGCAAAAAAAGATGCGGTTGTTCTGCGTCTAGAAACAGCCTTCAAGGCAGCGGACGCCACCCCTTCTCTGAAATACCGCGGCTTTAGGTATCTGCGTCAAAACGGATTCGCTGCAACGCTCTGATCATCTCAACGGAAATTGAGCTTTTTCTGGTCTGCGCTGTCAGCACTGACCGAGCCGTCCGAAGTGACCCCAGTGACCGAAACCACAGACACCTCGGACAGTTCGGACAGCCCGATCAGCGCGTTTATTCGTTGGACTTAGAAGCGATCTCCATGCCGGTGTCAGTGGTCTCGGCCTTGCTCTACAGCAGCCCTTTGTCCTCAAGGGATCGTAGTGTCCGCAGTGCTTTGCGGTCCTTGTCCTTAAAGGCGTCACAGTGCTGAACTACGTCCTTGCGGGTCGTGCGCTTCAGGTCCTTCCACTGTTCGCTACACAGCTCCAGGGCGTCAGCCATGGCGTCTGAGAGCTTGTCCTTCGTCTCCTGGTGGGACATCGAAGTTCTCTCCGATGGCGGTCAAATTCACCTGCTTGGCAAAGGACGCAAAACAAGGACTATTCGAATATCCACTGATGCGCTAAAGCTTTTTCAGTCGCTAGGCCGCGGCTAAGCTGATAGCTAAGTATTTCCGAGTCTCCGCGGAGACGGACACCTCTCTCGACAGGCGATTGGAGATTTCTTCCGCAAGTGGGGAAAGAGAGCTGGCTTCCATGTCCACCCACACCAACTGAGGCATTGCCATGCAACACATGCGGTTCAGCTGGGAGTCGATGTATTCACGCTCTAAGCAACGCTTGGACATTCAACGAACGCGACAACTGGTCACTATGCCGCTAGCAACTCTCGGGACAGTTCTTCTCTTCGGCTTGGCTAGCCACGGCCCTGCCGTGATCGATGCCGTCGCTAAGGTGAATCGCATGATGGCCCCGGGCGATGACCAGAAAGGATTCCGCGGTAACATGAGCTACGTCTAACAGCGCTAAGAAGAGACCAGCACAACTGTCCTGATGCGTCACCTTGATATAAATTAATTTAGCCCTATATAGAGAACTAATTGTTCGATCGAAGCGAAAAGGTAATTATATAAGTCCTATGCTTGAGAATAGACCCTTGCTTAGAAAGATTAATAGTAGAATTGATGTTCCAGATATCAGGTTTAGAGTCACCAGCTGGAAAATGATTGGACTCTGAAAGCGTTCAGGAAGTTCTTCGTATTTTTGTTTTCTAATGGGTGTGTCCCAATAGGCGAAGACCAGTCCCTTCTTTGCAGCAAGATTGTTGCGGCTGCTAATTGAGTTGTAGCCAAACTTATTAATTATTTCTGCTTGCTGCCGGATTTTTTGACTCTCTTTGACAAAGATTGATAGAACCCAGTCGCTATGTGTTCTGATGCCAACTGCAATCCAGATGATTGCACTAATACAGGCCAGGACGTTTAGGAGATCCATCAGCATAAAATCACATCTTCACTGTTCGTCGTTCATACAGTTTTTACTTTGATTGGAATTGAATTTACTTATACTACTTTTACGGGTTGAAAATCTGTCTTAATAGGCGATCATTATTGCGGCCAAACGCTTAATTTGTCACTTTTATATCGTGCATTTGACTACCGATTGACCTGCCTTGATATATCTCTCTAAGCTATTATTGAAAATACATCGTATTCATGACATATCAATACCATGTTTACATGCCTTTGGGTGTCATGACTGCCAATTATTTTTATTCATCAGCCCTTGGGCTTGGTCTAGACGCTTATGATTTTTCTTCAGGGTACTTTTGGCCTGGAGTTAAAGTTTCTTGCTTCACCTTCGTTGGCTGTGCAATTGGTGAAGTTTCTTCTTGAGTGGTAGTGGGAGAATTATTACTCATTTCTAAATCTTGACGCTTCGTTGTAGATATCTTCTTGTCAGAAGCAGGTATTTCTTTATTGACTACTGGCTTCTTTTTGGGCTTGAGCTCACTTGCATCTAGAGAATTTTCGCCCAATGACTTATAACCTAGAAAGATTAGTCCACCCACTACTGGTATTGAAGTCATGCCGCCTATAGCAATCTCAAATTCGTTCAACGCCATAATTCATTTTCGGTGATGCTTAGATAAATTTACCACTAAAGCGCGACGCCAAGTTGAGGTTTTATACATTACCTTTGGCAGGTATCAAATGGACAATTTCACATCTCTTATGTACACCAGAGATGTACTTTTTTATCTGAGAGGTATTGGTTGTCGTCACTCATATTTGATTCCTGCTATTAATTGATTAGGTTGCTCGGATTTATTGTCCTCCCTTTCTTCCAGGTTTCGATTGTCATTCAAGCTATCAAGTCAGAACTCTCGAGTTGACTCAATAACAGCTTCCCGACAACGCAGTTTGGATCGAACACCTGAATTGGCATCAGAAATAATCGAAAGATGCTACCGGCAGATATATTTTTATGCAATGAGTTGTGATCGTGATCGATTTTTAGAATCACAGTTTAAGTCTGGTAGTATCACCGTAAGAGATTTTATAAGAGGACTGTTGCTTTCGAATCGTTTTTATAAGGGCTACGTCGAATGTAATGGTAATGATCGAATAGTTGAGCAAGTCATAGGTCGTGTCCTGGGTCGTCCTGTTTACGGATTGAATGAAATAAAGTCATGGTCTATTGTTGTTGCCGAACAGGGATTTGCAGCTTTTGTTGATGCCATTCTGGACTCTCCTGAGTATTTTGAGAGATTTGGAATTGATGGGATTCCTGAGCAAGTAAATCGTATTTTGCCAGGACGATCTCAAGGAGAGATGCCTATCTATCAGCGGTTGCCTCGCTATGGAGAGAGTTGGCGTGACCAGCTGATTCGTGATGGATTAATGATCTCTGTAGATGCCTTCAATAAAATTAATCGTCCAATGACGGTATCCCGTCTGATTTATGAAAAGCCTGAGGGTCGTCTTTTCAAGCTTTGGATTGTTTTCTTGGTTGTTTTAGGCACTGGAAGTATTTCCTTATTTCTTTTAGTCTTCCACCAGATGTTCACGATTTGATTGAGCTATCGAGTTAAATCGGAATTATGTACATTTCGGAAATATCAGTTGAAGCGGCTTTTTCGGCTCAATCAGAAAATTTTATTGGTCTCCGCACTGGGCTAGAGCCGTCTTTGGGTGGTGCACTGCGTGAAAAAGCAGTTTGGGTTGAGGAGTCTGATTGCATTGGTTGTCATTATTGTGCACATGTGGCTTCTAATACTTTTGTTATGGTCCCAGAAACAGGTCGTTGTCGTGCTGTGCGACAAGATGGCGATTCAATTGATCGAATTCAGGAGACGATTGACACCTGTCCCGTTGATTGTATTCATTGGGTCGACTTTGAACATCGTGATGACGGCGTAGAGATATGAGTCATGAGAATCTTTTGGTTCTTCTTTCACTGAAGAAACAAGGGGCTATGAATACGGTTAAGGGATTCGTTGATTGGTTTTTTGATCTATAAGGGTGGGAATACATCGACAAAGCAATGGCAACCACAAATCAGCTATGCGCATGTGAACCCTGTGGCTGCAGCGTAAATCCAGAAATAGCCGTCGAAAAAGAGGGCAAGATTTACTGCTCGCAGCAGTCACATCCTCGCGAGTCGTCCACTCTGCATTCTTTTAAGGGGACCACTGATACGCAGCTAACGACATTTGAATCCCTAAGTACCCTCACTCGATACCCCCCACTGGGATCTTCAGCTAATTCCACAGCGAGTCCAATCAGCTCTTCGCCATTGGAACTGGTGTAATTCAGGAGATCAAAACGCTGAAGTTCAATAGGACTGGACACAATAATATGCAAGGCTGTAGAGCTGCTAAATGCAGAATTGGTTACCCCGTTGAAGGCCAATCGCAGAGGAGTCGACGGCACTAGGCTCGAAAGGGATGTAATTAACCCATTGGATTGAGGTTGTAGATACTTCAAGCCCAGTATGGCTCTGCTTATCTGTCCAGTATCTATTGGATGAAGCGATACAAGCAACTAAATGAGTTACGTGAACATCATAGATGCGCTACTCGACACGTCAAAGATGAACCTTTTCTATTTAGGCAGACCTTATGTCTTGGCTGATCGTTTCAACCCGTTCTACGCATTGAACGGCGAAATGATGTTGCTCCTCATGAATTGGCTCGATTCACATCTCGTTGCCCCCACTTTCTGTTTAAAACAGATTCGCTTGATGACTGACGCGGGGAGGTATAGCCCGCTTAAAGAGTGCAGGTTGGGTTTGCCTCTCCACGCCCTATTGCCTGACAGGACAATCCAGGGGATGACCGAACCCTGAAAAGCCTGAGACATTAAGCGCTCACTCTCTCTGCCTCTCTCTCTTTATAACTCTAGTAATCTCATCACCTTAGAACAATTTCTACTTGAACCATGACTAGATCGAACCAGCTCATGTTTTTTTCCTCTGCTTCCCTATTTCCAGACAGGGCGGTGCAAGGGGGGAGCTGAAATCCCTGAACCGCCTGAGACGGAGTCGGATACTCCCCCATCTCTCTCGCTTCATAACCCTGGAACACTAACCACCTCAGAACAATTTCTACTTGGGCCAAGACTAGATCGAACTGGGTCACTAAGTATTCCCTCAGCAATTTTCAGCAGTCGCGATTTGATGACCCTGAAGTGCATTGGCTTTAGGGGCTGGATAGCCCTAACCGATCGGGTGGTAGCCAGACATGGCGGCGACTGGAGCACATCAGTCAGATCGCGAAGACCGACTGACTCGTTAGCTCTTGAACTTCGCAAGTTCTGCCCTCATTGCAGTTTAATTCTTGCGGGAGTCGCTCCAAAACTCTCGCCCGGGCAGCAGAGCTGGTCAGGATCACTCCTGCATCAAATCGGTCTTGAAAATTCGACAAAAGTGCTCCCAGGATCCAGTAAATTTTCCGGTTATATCACGATTTCGAATGAGCGATTATTAGCGATCAATCCTGATAAAGTACTTGTTGTAAATCCTTCTGGTGATGCTGCTGAGACAGTTCAGTCTCTGATTCCTTTTTTTTCAAGATTAAAGACGATTGACTTCAATGTTATGGAGTATTACGTATTGATTAATCCTGGTAGTTTGTCGAGCATCCGGCGCTCGTACCGCTTTGTCAAATCTTTAGTTGAAAGCATTAATTGTTTATGCAGTCTTTGCTCACTTTCTTTGTTGTCTTGGAATCTTTTCTGAATATCTTGGCCCCCGTGGAACACAATTATTTGATCATTGAATGATTTTGCAGGCATGTTTCTTTGGCATTAATGTGTTTTCGACTCATTGACATCATTTCCTAAGTCGATTGCACGCTTGGCATTCCAGATTTCTGTAGTATTTCTGCCCTTGCCTGGCAAATATCTGTGCAAATTTGTCGCCATTAATTTCGTCTTTTCTTAGAGTATGGCAGATTGTCGAATCAAGTAATGCCGCACAATAACGTTATGACGAGTATTGCTGATGTGCGGTCTCCAGATTGTCTTCTCATGAAGCTTTCTGTTGCCCTTGCTACTGCCACGGGTATGCCTGAGCCCTATTACATGTCTCTTTTGGACTCTGGTGTTCCAATAACTTTTGCAGGCATTGAAGATCCTTGTTCTTATGTCGAGATCAAATCAATGGGAGCTTTGAAGCTTCCGCCAATGACTGATCTATTTTGTAAGCTGATCAAGTAGTCTTTAGGCTTTCCAAGCATCTTATTTACATTGGGTTTGAAGTTGTCAATGCTTCTAACTGGGGGTGGAATGGGCGTACTTTTGGCTGAGTTTTTTCTATGAGAACTTGCGGCGAACTGATGGCAAATATCCTTCGAGGCATCTGTCCTGAAGGCTTCATCCTTGACGGCCTCGATGACTGGCCCAGATCAGCGACACGAAAGGAGTGGTTTGGCATTACTTTTGAGTTGGTCGCCAGCACCATTGCCGAGATGGACCTGGACCCTGCTGATCTGGCTGAAGTTGAGGAGGCGTTTATCGGAGCTAGCTTGTTTTGACCTGTAAGCGCTTTACTGCCAGCGAGAAGAAACAACGCCATGAATGTGCGATGCTGCAGATAGACGCCGGAATGGGTCTCAGCATCAATGATCTGCATTTTATTTGCACGTGTGGCTGTTCTTCGCAGCAATCAGGTGGAGACTTCAATTTTCCACCCAAGTATCCCAGTAGAGCTTCTTATTTAGACAGCGATTATCTTGTCGTTAATTGTGAGCATGATATCCTTCAATTTACACTATCGTTCACGGATTCTAGGTCTGATTCATCAACCAGGAAATCACTTTGCTCATGCGATGCTGATTAGGCGAGTCTGAAGTCTGGAAACATCTCTCTGTTGAAACTCCTAAGTGAATTACAGGTCTGCGTAGACAGGTTTGGTTTTTAAGTCTTGAGCCGAGGTCGGTCCCTTCCTGCCCAATTCCTTGCGGTAGTTTGCGCGCACTCTGTTTACCTAGGAACTGGGTTTAAAAGTTAGTTAACAACGAGTTTCAGAATTAATTAGAACGAATAAGAGCTGATTAGACCGTATTAGAAAGAAAAGCTTGTCAATTGACTTTTTTAGTTTGTAGATTGACGTTTTAGTTGACTGGCTGATGCCTATGCCGTTTGGCACAGGCACCAGACGCGCATCGTCTACGACTGTTTTGCCAGACGCTGGATGAGCTCAGGTGTCAGGTTGAGATGGAGATGCATGCTGAAGGAATCAGCGTTGATCAAGGGAGATCAGCCGACTGGTTGCGTTGACGTAATAGCCCCAGAAAGCCAGCCAAGCCGCAATGCCGAGGAACTTGGCCCCTTCCTCCACTATCTGAACCGTTGTGTACGAGAAGGGCAATACCCCCTGCAGGGCATCGGTGAGCACGGAGGCCCCGAGCAGGACTACCGCCAACAGAAAAGTGTCACCAGCGAAGCGTTGCAGTGGGCCGCGGAATTTGAACAGCAGCAGCCCGGTAAAAAAGGCATAGGTGATGTACAGGAATGCCTCACCGAGGTAGCGGTCATGCACCAGGAACATGTCGTCCAGGCATAGCCAGAGAGAAAAGCCACCGCCGCAGTAGGCGAACTGGCGATAGGCCACCGGTCCCTGGATCTGGCGCGTCGACGCCGCGAAAAGCGCAATCGCGGCCGCCGCCATCCAGAGTAGATAGCCAATACTGGAGAGAAAGCCCTGGCCCAATGGGGCATTACAGGACTGAGCCAGGTCCCGCAAGACCAGCTCGGCGCTGATGCCCTCGGCACCGCTCCAGAGCAACGCGACCGAATAAAGCACCGCCGCAGGCAACAGGGTGCGCACAACGGTGGGGCGGATGGTGGACAGCTTCATTACGAGCTAGGTGCTGAAATCAACAGCTCTTGGTGAACAGCATCAGCTGAGCACGAACGTGTTCAAGCCCAGCAGCGGCACGAGCAGCAGGAGGCTTTTCATCAGCTCGCTTGTGCGAAGGCTGCCGAACACCACTCCACTCTGACGTTCGGTAACTACGGTGATGCATCTCGACCGTATGCCCCATTGCCGCGGCAATCAGGGTGTCGTCTTTAACGATCCCGTGAGCCCGCACGGAGAACGTGTCCCGCAGTGAGTACGGCCGAAGCCACTCGCCTCTGGCCTCGTATTCGGCCATCAGCTGCTGCCAGTAGGGCAGACGGCGCAGGACAGCCCAAGACTCTTTCCGTTCACGGTCGGTGGCAGCTTGAGCTGATCCAAGCCCTCCACCAGGCCCAAGGTGCTGCCGTCGACGGCCACGACCTCCAGCCAGCGGGCATCGGTCTCCTCCTTGACCCCGCCCGGGTGTTGCAGGTCTTGCCTTTGGTGACGCGGAGCTCGGGGTCGCCATCGTCATTGTGAGCCCTGGTGTTGAAGGCCACCTCCCAGGAGCGGACACCAAACACTCGGCAGATTTTGATGACGTTGCCCCAGTTCTCCGGGAGCAGCCTGATCAGCTCCAGCACTTCGCCATCGGCGAGGACGGCCTTCTTCCTGCTCTTGGCATCAGCGCCGCGGATCCTCAGATAGTCCTTGTCGGGGACCAGGAACGATTGGGGTTGGCGGTGTTCAGCGACGGCGTATTCCTGAAATTTCTTCAGCGCCAAGCAGTACTCCAAGCGGGACTTAGGCATCTCGATCCACGGTGTGAGTGCCTCGCCTTGCTTGATCCCAGGTTTTTGACTGACCCGTTGATGGGTCAAAACCTTCTGCATCAGCTCTTTGCCTGTCTGGACTGCTCTTGAGCCTCGTAGGTGCAGCAGGGCCACGTTCAGGTAACGGCCATAGCTGGCCTCAAAGGTGGATTCCTTGATGCGGTTACCGAGGTTGAGCTTGTTCTCCTTGAAGGCGGCAACGATGCCAGGCCATGGCGTTGAGGAGTCAAGGTTGGACTCACAGACTTATTTCCCAATATTTAGAGGTTTCGCCAAAATCATTGATGCGTGACATTTAACGCATTGTATTTAATCCTCAAGGCTTAAATCTTTGAGAAAAGGTGGAGTGGGATTTCTCGGCGTTAGTCCATGCATTGCTTGCTTTCCACAGTTTGTTGTGAACTACGCCATTATGCATCAATAATTTTGAACTTCTAATGTCTAGCAACCGTGCTGAGCTTGTGAAATTGCTTCAGGATGCTCCTAATAGTCCTGCTATTGGCCAACTTGTATCGGAAGTAGAGGAAAATTATCCTGCAGATCTAAATCGTGATTCAGAACTTTTGCAAGGGGTATGGGATCTTCGGTGGAGTAGCTCTACCCAGCCATGGCTCAGACAGGCACCCTGGCTTGAAAATTTGCAGATATTGGACCCTCTAAGAAAAAGAGGTGGAAACATACTTCGTGTGCGGGGTCCTCTTGGAGCTGTAGGAGGGATTTTTGTGCAGGCAGACTTAGATGTAATTAACTCAACAAGAGTCGAGGTTTGCTTCCGTAGAGGCGGTTGGGTGGGTCCCCGTCTATATGGTATCGGGCAAATTAAACTCTTAAGGGATGTTCGGCAGAGTTTTCCTGCTTGGCTTGATATGACCGTTTTAGATTCACAGTTGAGAATCTGCCGTGGCAATGCAGGAACAACTTTTGCTTTGTTGAAGCAGAGCGCTAGAAGTGTTGGAGAATTCTTAGGCTGATGCGCATGTAGGACACGCTGCAAGGCACTATCAAAAACTTAAACAATAGATAATTGCAATAGGTTTCGTTCGAAGTCGATATAAGGTTAGATTTACTAATCAGCCAATGCCACTCATTAATGTCAAGACAAATATTACTGATGTACAGGCGCCAGATACTCTTCTCAAAAAGCTTTCTGCTGCTCTTGGCACTGCTACGGGTAAGCCTGAGTCGTATGTCATGATGCTTTTGGACTCTGGCGTTCCAATGACCTTCGCAGGTACTGAACAGCCTTGTGCTTATGTCGAGATCAGATCAATCTAAGCTTTGACGCCTCCAGCAATGTCTGATCAATTTTGCTAGTTAATTAAGTCGTCTTGAGGCATTCCGAAGGACCGTATTTATATTGGTTTTGATGATGTCAATGCTTCTGACTAGGCGTTGAATGGGCGTACTTGCGGCTAATCTGATTCTCAGAGAATATTGACGTAATGATGCCAATCATCCTTGACGGCATCAGTCCTGAAGGCTTCATCCTTGATGGCCTCGATGACTGACCTAGTTCAGCAACGCGGAAGGAGTGGATCCGCATCACTCGTGAACTGGTCGCAAGGACCATCGCCGACATGAACCTAGACCCTGCTGCTGAAGAAGAAGTGATTGAAGCCTTCACTGGTGTAAGGCTGCTGTGAAGGCTTTCATACCCCACACTGCATTAGGTCATCAGTTGGCCTTGCAGGGACAGTCGCAACTGCATCACCTGTTGTTGCGTCTTGAGGATTGATTTGGTTCCAGCCATTGAACATGTGAATGCACGCAATAAATGCCTGAGAAGTGGCTCGCCATTAAAAAGCCCGCCTGTGCCAGCAGACGGGCTGTGGCATTACCGACTTAGCCAGTAACAACTTGTTCCTTTTAGCCATCGACCAAAGGCGCAACCACTACCAATGCTAAACATTCTCGATGGCTGCGCTGAAGAGGGTCCTCTCCTCACACCAGCCCTCTCAAAGCCGAAAAACATCACAAAGGGTTAGATTCAACGTTGCATCAGCAAGTTGTCACCAGATTGGACTGACTAGCAGTTTAAAACTATAATATCATTGTTCAAAAAGCACGGCCTGCTATAGGCAGTCGCATGTCACTTCTAATTCTGATCTTGATCATGACAGGAATTGCAGCCTTTTATTTTCTAGCAAAAAAATTCAATATGAAATTCTCCTATAAAAAGGAAAAAATATTTGCAAGCTTTGCTCGGAGTTGTTTTTAAGTTGGATGAGTGGTAATATGAAAGCGAACTAATGCAATAGTTGTCCATGTTTGATGAGTTGCAAAGTACTACACTGATAGTGAGTGAAACTGATGCTTATGGCCCTTTTGAAAGCGTAGTTTCGGCGAGAGGGCTTAAGATTCTTGGGTTAGGTGCAGTTGGAGGTCAGGAGAAGGTTTCAGATGAATTTCTCGAAAAGGTCGCGTTGACCTCTAATTCCATGCTCGACCCAACAGCAAAAGGAATCAAGAAAAATAAGCTTAAAAAAGGTATTAAGAAAATGATCAAAACCGGTGTGATTCAAAGAGTCGGTTTCGGTGAATACGATGAGTACGACCCAATCCTAGACAGTGGGAAAACTAAAGGTTGGGATCAAGTCAATGATGCCTATCAACACACTGATTTTATTTGGGAAATGGAGCAAGACGATCCAAATCAGATCACAGAAGTTGTGGAGCATCTTCTACATACTTATACCAAGTTCTTGCTTCCAACGGTTTTCAAAAATGATTATCTGATATTTTCAAGTAAAAACAAAAAGGGGCGAACTGATACATTGAGGCTAGCTGTAGACGAAGCGATAGATAATGGAGTATTTTTTACTGACGATTACACACATTTGAAGAGCAGGTCTGAAGAGGAATACTATGACGTAATTTCGACTGAATATCTATTTATCTTGACATACGCAATGTGGGGCTATGTTGAAAGATTTGTAGAGGGTGGCTCGTTAGATACCGAATGGTCCGATAATCACTTGGAGCCAAAAGCAATTAAGAAGGACAATCCAACAGGATTTAAGCTCTACAAAAGAACTGTCAAAAAATTAATTAGAAAGCCCTCTGCTCAATTGCTGGAAAGCTTATTTATATAGAAATCTGAATACTCGAAGTATTTGAGAGCAAATCTAATATTTTACCCGCCTTGCAACCAATATCGAATCCCTGCAAAGAGAACAAAGATGTGGTGATTATATAAATTCGCTTTGAGCAACTGCAAATGTCAAGAGAGAGAGCTGCAAAGAACCGCGAGCGGAAGTTCATCATTGGCATCAACCCAATGACTGGGAGGTACTTCTGATACTTGCTCGACCTCACCCTGTTCCGGGTTGGCTCCACTGACAGCTACGGTACTGTAAAAGACATCTCGAAAGGCGGTTAACCCTGCGCGATGAGTCGTTGGAGGCTGATCCATGCTTCAGCGTTATCCCAGCAAGCTTCGTCGAGAAGAACTGTGTCAATTAGCTGCCCAAGACAGTGGCTCAAGCCTTCTACAGAGACCAGCTCACGGCCCATGTTGCAGAGCTGGAACGTCAGATCTCCAACCTCAGCCGGGAGATTGAACTGCAGTGCGGCGGCCTGCTCGATCAGAGAGATGAAGCTATGCATCTCAGACAACGTCTCAAGCACCCGCTGGAGACCACATAACTCCGGTCAACCATCTGTTTCCATACGCACCCGACGTAAATGACGAACATTCCTGATTGCCGTGCTGAAGAGGGTCCTCTCCTCACACCAGCCCTCTCAAAGCCGAAAACCATCACCAAGGCTCAGGTGAAAAGTGGATAAGCAAGTTATCGCCAAACTGGGATAATAAACAAGTTAAGCAAGTGATTGAAGTTTCTATACCTAATTCTTTTGCAGCGCTATAAGCTGATATCCCCTGTACGCTCTATAAACAATAAGGCAAGGCGCAAAATTTGACGTTAGCACGTGAACTAGAAAGAGATGGAGGTTTTTTCGGGATTCAATCTGACGATATCATTATTGGCGAAAAAGCATTACAGCGGAAGGGAAATTTGATGGGTTTGGCGATTCATACTTAGTCTCAATTTTAAGTAAAAAAGGGGAGCTCAAGCGGCTATCCTATAGTACAGAGCATGTTTCATTTGACGGTCGAATGTTGCAGATTTGGGAATTTCAAAAAGTTTTCGAAGGCTATAGACGGATCCTATGAGGATTTTTATGAAAAAAATACGGAAGAATTCTGCGTCTGGCAATGAAAGACGTACTACCAAAGTGATAGATATGATAGAACGCATTACGGGCATGGATGATCCTTATATCACTTTATGGAATTACGAAACTTACGAAACTACCAGTGGGGGCTAATTAAAAAGCTGCAATTGCAATCACCACCAAAGCAACGCCAGTAACGCCATTACGCTGCTCTAAAGCTGATCAGCAAAGCCCAAAAAGTGGTTAACCATCACACGACGCATCATTCAAGACACCATCGGTGACATGAACTACGATCCTGCTACTGAAGCAGAAGTGATCTCAGCCTTCACAGGTGCAGGGCTGCTGTGAGAACGGTCATGCCCATCACTGCATTAGGACTTCAGTGTCTCTGCTTGGAACAGTTGCAACGGAGTTATCCCTCTGAAGGGTATCCGTATCTGATTGACTCCATGCTTTTGAATATAATTATAAACTATGTCATTTTCGAGCCGAGAATGACAATTGCCTAGCTATACATAAAATCTAATCAAATCAAATCCACCAAACGGATCCGTGAGCTAGCATCTATATAAATGAAAAAACTTGTCAAATGACAGCTCCACCTATTGTTGGCTTTCATAAGGGTTACGGGACTGAAGGTGAGGAGCATGTCCATGAGGGGATAGAGACATTAGACAATGGATTCATTGGCATTGGACATACGCAAGACTTTCCAGAATCAGAAACTTTGGACATACTAGTAATAAAAACTAACTCTAATGGAGAAGAAATTTGGAGCAAAAAGATTGGAGAAATTGGTGAATGGGATGTCGGAATTGCAATAGCTGAATCTAATGATGCATACTACGCTGCCGGAGGAAAAAGCCTTGGTGGAGTTCAAAAACCAGCAATTATAAAGTTGACAAAAGATGGGGACATATTATGGGAAAGAATATTTGATACACCCGGAGTTGGAATGCTGAGAGGCATAGATATTAGTCAAAATGGGGGAATAGCCGTAACTGGCTTCCATGGAGGTGACGAAGAGGGATTTGTATTCATATCTGAAGCAACTGGATTCGCAGCAGCCTTGGATAGTGAAGGAGGGGTTGTTTGGCAAAGGGATTATGAACAAATACCTCAAGGAACAAAAATATTGAGCACCGACAGTAATGGCTATGCAATCTTATCAACTATTTGGAATGACGAAGAAAATAATGCGGCAATTCTAAAGATAGGGAATGGTGGGGAAGTGCAATGGTTTAAGAGCTATGGCGGTGGTCATAACCAGGCATTCGACTTTGAATATTTACCGAAAGAAGGTTATGTCTTGGCTGGTCATACGAATTCTATTGATGCAGTGAATTGGGATGGACTGATGACCAAGGTTGATACAAGTGGAAATCTTGTTTGGATGAGAACTGTTGGGCAACCAAGAGGCTACGACTCAAGATATATACATGATGAGTTCTACGGAATTGTCGTCGATTCAGATGGATCATATGTAATGGCTGGCGGCACAGGTGACGAAACTGACGAATACGAAGAAGACGGTCATCCATCAGGACCATCAGGCGAATGGAAGTCGTACTTAGTTAAAATAAATTCAAATGGTGATTTAATATGGGAAGAAGTTTATGGCGAAAATGACGAAGGGCATAATGCGGCAGAGTTTCTAGACACCACCAACGACGGCGGTTTCATTCTTTTTAATGATTCAGACAATGAATCAATTTCAAAGAAAGCGCCAAATAATTTTGGCTTTATGAAGCTTCGGGGTGCTAGCAGTGGTCCCGATAATACAGAAACAGATGAACTCGTAAATCCTGACAATGACATATCCTCATCATCCCTTGAAATATTTGCCCCCAAGAAGTACAAAAGAAAATTTGCAGATAAAATCACCAAATTCAATTCGTCGGAAGATAGCCTAGAGATCGATACTGTTAGCTTTGGCATCGACAGCTCTGCTACCTTCATTTCTGGCAAAAACAAGAAAGAAGTCAAGAAGCAACTTGCCAAGCAAGACTTTGACTTCCTCTACGACCAGAAGAAAGGCTGGCTCTATTTCAATGAAAATGGCGCAGACAAAGGCTTTGGAGATGGTGGCATCATTGCCATCCTTAAAGGTGCTCCTGATCTGACTGCTAGCAATTTGGAGTTTATCTAGTTGATCAATTTAAGTCATCTTTCTACATAACTTTCATGGCACGCACCACCGCGAAATAACGTTTAGCCCTAGGGAACATGCGTTGGCGTTGCTTGCTGATGGCAACAGCTCCAGAACGGTTGCGGCGTTTGTGTCGGGAAAGTACGGGGTATCTGAGAGAGCTGCTCAACGGGACTTGACTTGGGCTAAAACTGACTGGTAGAGGAACTGAGTTAGGCGGAAGTTAAAAAGTTGCTGGCATGAACCTGATTTACCAAGCGGTCCTGTCACGCGAGCTGGACAGTATTCACAGAAACCGCCATCGGGGTTACAGGCACGGCAACACTCGCTCTTGAACAGCACCTACAACCAATCGAACTAGTTTGGGTCAGCTGTAGCCGCTACAAGAGCGCTGGTATCAATCCTTGGCAACGGCAAGAACAACATGCGCCTAACGGGCCAGTACTGACGGTGCTGACTACCTATCCCCGTAGTTGATCAGGAGCCGTTTTTAGAAGTTGATCTGGCGGAGCTTCTCGATGTGCTGCTCATGCTCTCCGCTGCTCCAGAGGTGTGGGAAGGCGACTCGGGCTTGTAGCTCCGAGACTTCATTGTTGAGATTTCTCGCTGGCTCCTCGGACCGAAGTACACCTCAACGGTGAACCATCCCAGGTCCAAGGAGATGCCTCAAGTCTTTTTCTCTAGGAAGAGACCAGTACTAGGCATTAAGCCTCATGAGGCTTTGCCTATGCGGAGAGGAAAAGGATCAAACTCCCAGCACCTGCAGTTCTGCCATGAAAGCCATTCACGTCAATGTTGCTTTCATGGGCGGGACTGTGGTTATCGCAGCGATGGTCCTGGCCTTCGTTCAGACGCTGAGGTAGGCATCTTCTCAACAACCGGTCAAGCGGTTTCAGAGTGCTGGATAAGCATTCGCAACACCCCATAGGGCGAGAGCTGTGATGCAAGCAAACACGACAGCTGTTGAAGCTGCCAAATCGGCTTTCTGGGATTTTTGGACAAATTGAAGTAACCGAGCCATGGGTTTAGTAAGCAACACCCAAGTCATGGCTCAGCAGGCCTCCTGAATCAACTGATATCAGTGAGCCCAGA
>QCSJ01000044.1 GCA_003211535.1 Synechococcus sp. AG-670-A05
CCAGCCCTTTCTTGCCGTTGCGCTGCCGGCGCTTGCTGCTGCCGGGGTGCAGCTGCGGGGCGATGCCGAAAGCGTGGCTCTTGGCGTGGCGGAAGCAGCAACGGAGGAGGACTGGAGCACGGAGTATCTGGATCTGATCCTGGCTGTGAAGCTGGTGGACGATCTTGAGGCAGCCACCGATCACATCCGCTCCTATGGGTCGCGTCACACCGAAGTGATCCTCACCGAGGATGCCCAGGTGGCTGATCGTTTTCTTGCGGCGGTTGATAGCGCCGGGGTTTATCACAACTGCTCCAGTCGGTTCGCTGATGGGTTCCGTTATGGATTCGGAGCTGAGGTGGGCATCAGCACCCAGACCCTGCCCCCACGGGGACCCGTTGGTCTGGAAGGATTGGTGACGTACCGCTACAGGTTGCGCGGCGAGGGCCACATCGCTGCCGACTACGCCACTGGCAGCCGCGTCTTCACTCATATCGATCGGTCGCTCTGATGGATTGCATCGGTGTACGGGAGCTGCGGTTGTGGGCCCACGTCGGGGTGTTGGAACACGAACGCCGGGATGGCCAATGGTTCAGCCTCGATTTCAGTGTTCAGCTCGATCTAAAGGCTGCCGCCGCGGTCGACGACCTGAGCCAAAGCCTCGACTACAGCGTGGCGATTCAGGGCCTGCAAGGGTTGTCCCAGCAGGTTCGTTGCCTCACGATTGAGCACTTCAGCGAGCAGATGCTGGATCGGCTGGAAACCTTATTCGGGCCCATGCCGATGTGGTTACGGCTGACCAAATGTGCTGCACCTGTTCCAGGATTCAACGGTCGGGTGTTCGTGGAACGCTCGCGCCATGGAGGCAGATCAGCCCTGTGAGCATCCCGTTGGTGTTGGTGCATGGTCTCTGGGATACGCCCCGCTTGTTTCACCGGCTGATTCAGGGGTTGGACCAGCCCGATCGCCAGTTGCTAGCGCCACACCTGCCCCATGGTCTCGGTTGGGTTCCCCTGCGCCAATTGGCCTCGCGCCTGGATCAGCACATTCAGCAGCGCTTCGGTGTTGACACCAGGGTCGATCTTCTTGGTTTTTCTATGGGGGGCGTGATCGGTAGGATTTGGCTGCAGGAGCTGGGAGGAGCACGCCGCACGCGGCGCTTCTTCAGCGTAGGCAGCCCGCAGCAGGGCACACTGGCTGCTCAGCTCATTCCTCGCCCACTTCTGGCCGGTGCGGCAGACATGAAAGTGGGAAGTCGCCTCCTGCGGCAGCTGAATCGTCAATCCGATGCCCTGGCTGGGGTCGATTGCTGCAGTTTCTTTTGCCGCTTGGATTTGATGGTCTGCCCCGGCTGGAAGGCCGTTCTACCGGTGGGAAGGCATGAGGAAATCCCCGTCTGGACCCATCAGCAGCTGATCAGCCACCCCGCCGCGATCCGACTGCTCAGCAGCAGCTTGCGCGTCTAAGCTCAAGCCGCGGTCATCAGGCCGGAATGGCGAATCAGTGCTTCGCTGCTGGCTGGTCGGCCTCGGAAGGTTTCAAACACTTCTGCAGGGGAGCGACTGCCACCGAGGCTGAGCACGGTGTCCCGGAAGCGGGCTCCCGTTTCGCGAACCTGATCCTCCTGATCCAGACCCACCTCCTCAAAAGCGGAGAAGGCATCTGCACTGAGCACCTCAGCCCATTTGTAGGAGTAGTAACCGGCGGAGTAGCCGCCCGCGAAGATGTGGCCGAAGGCGCAGAGGAACTGATCCTCCGGGATGGGTGCTATCACTGTGGTGATTGTGGCGATCTCACGGCGCAGTTCGTCTGGTGTAACGCCAAGTTCCGGGGTCCACTGGCTGTGGAGGCGAAGGTCACTAAGGGCGAAGTGAACCTGCCGCAGGGTGGCCAGGCCTGCATTGAAGGTGCGGCTGCTGCGAAGCTTATTGAATTCCGCCTCGGGTAGGGGCTCACTGGTCTGCCAGTGGCGCGCCATGCCCATCAAGGTGGCGTGATCAAGGCACCAGTTCTCCATGAACTGACTGGGAAGTTCCACGGCATCCCATTCCACGTTGCTGATGCCGGCTGCTTCTGGTTCCTCAACGGTGGTGAGCATGTGTTGGAGCCCATGGCCGAACTCATGAAAGAGGGTCTCTACTTCCGCGAAGCTCATCAGGCTGGGCGTGTCACCCACAGGTGGGGTCTGGTTGCAGACCAGGTAGGCCACCGGCAGCACCAACGATCCATCGGCTTGTTTGCTCAGGCCGAGGCATTCATCCATCCAGGCTCCACCGCGTTTGCTGGCAGGCCTGCTGTAGGGGTCGAGGTAAAAGCCGGCGATCGGTGTGCCATCGGAGCTCTTCACCCTGAAGAAGCGCACATCGTCGTTCCAGATCGGTGCCTCGCCGTCTGCGGCTGCGATCTCGACGTCGAACAGCCGTGAACAAAGGCTGAACAAGCCTTCGAGCACCTGTGGCAGCGGGAACCATGGGCGCAGCTCTTCCTGGTCCAGATCAAAGAGTTCGCGCCGCAGTTTTTCTGACCAGTAGCTGACGTCCCAGGGAGCCAGGGCGTCAGCTTCTGCAGCCCCGTGACGGCGGGCGCAGGCCTTCAACTCCTCCAGTTCCTTTTCAGCGGCTGGATACGCCGCGACACGCAGCTCCTCCAGCAACCCCTCCACGGCTGAAACGTCGTCGGCCATCTTGCTGGCGAGGCTTAGTTCGGCCCAATGGGCATATCCAAGGCGCTGGGCCTGTTCCACGCGTAGTCGGAGGATTTCCTCAATCAGCGGGGCATTGTCCAGGTCTCCCTGGCTGGCTCGGCTCACATGAGCCCGGTAAACGGTCTCCCGCAGTGAACGGTCATCGGCGTGGGTGAGCACCGGGACATACCTCGGCATGTCCAGACCAACCAGCCAGGGGCCCTCATCGACGCTGGCTTCGCTATTACCGGCCTCCCGTGCAGCGGCTGCCAAGGCCTCCAGGGCTCGCTTCGGGAGCCCTTGCACCTGGTCGCAGCTAGTCAGCTTGAGGGTCCATTGCTGGGTGGCATCCAGCACGTGATTGCCGAAGCTGGTAGACAGGCCAGCGAGACGTTCGCTTGCCTGGTTGAAGGAGGTCTGATGCTCTTCGTCGAGACCGACACCACGCTGCTGCATGGAGAGAAGCTCAGACTTGAGAATGCGCTGGCGGGTGGAGTTGAGGGGCTCGCTGGGCTGGTCGCGAAGTTGGCAGAGAGCCCGATGCAGCACCTTGCTCTGCCCGAGGCGGTTGCCAAGACGGACAACATCGGGTTGTTGGGCAGCGTGGGCTTCGCGTAGCTCTGGTGAATTGCAGACACCGTTGAGGTGGGAGACCACGCCCCAACTCCAGCGAAGCCGCTCTCCAATGCGCTGCATTGGCCGCATCACCTCCTGCCAGCTGATCGGAGCGCCACTGTCAAGCCTCGACTGAAGCGTCACCTCCAGATCCGTGAATTGCTGTTCGAGTTCCTTGAGTAGGACCGGGATGTCCCGATGGACCAGGTCCGGTGTGATCTGCTTATAGGAGGGAAGACCGTGACCCCTCATCAGCGGGGAGGACGTTGAGGAGCTCATCTCAGCCGATGGGTAAGTGATCGATCAGGGCCACCAGTGCCCGTTGACCCAGGTAACTGGCCAGGCTGTCGGTGGACGCTTCATAGAGGTCCATTGCGATGCGTGGCCAGATGCCGATGACCAGAGTCGGCACCAGAAGACTCATGCCGATCACCAGTTCCCTGGGGCGCATGTCTTCGACGCTCGCCAGGGCCGGAATTCTGGGGCCGAAAAACACCCTTCTGCACATGGAGAGCAGGTAGATGGGCGTCAGCACCAGGCCGATGGCGGCCAAAAGGACTGTGATGGCTCGGAACAGCGATGTGAATACTTCCTGACTGGTGATGCCAAGGAACACAGTGATTTCGCTGATGAACCCGCTCATTCCCGGGAGGGCCAGAGATGCCAGCGAGCTGGCCAGAAAAAAGGCAAAGGTGATCGGCAGGGCCTTGGCCAGGCCACCCATGTTTGGAATCGACAGGGTCTTCGTTCGCTCGTAGAAGACGCCTGTGAAAAAGAACATCGCAGCAGCGATCAGTCCATGACTGACCATCTGCAGCATGGCTCCACTTATGCCCAGGGCATTCACCGCCCCGATACCGAGCAGCACAAAGCCCATGTGACTAACAGAACTGCACGCTATCCGACGCTTGACGTTGTCCTGGGCGAAGGCGTTCAGCGCTCCATAAACAATGTTCACGATGCCCAGGATCACAAGGGCCGGCGCCAGGGTGAGATGGGCGTCAGGCAACATCTGCACGTTGAAACGGAGTAATGCATAGCCGCCCATTTTCAGCAGCACCCCCGCTAGCAGCATGGACACAGGGGCGTTGGCTTCACCATGGGCATCCGGCAACCAAGTGTGCAGGGGGAACATCGGCAGTTTCACACCGAAGCCCACCAGGAATCCCAGGTAACAGAGCAGACCGAAGCTGCCACGATACGAACGTGAGGCCAGCTCCGTTAGGTTCAGGGTGAACTGATCACCAGACAGTGCTAGAGCAAGTCCGCTGATCAGGATCAGTAGCGATGCCAGAGCTGTATACAGGATGAATTTGGTGGCGGCGTACTGACGGTTCTGACCGCCCCAAATAGCAATCAACAGATATACAGGCACCAATTCAAGCTCCCAGGCCAGGAAGAAGAGCAGGAAATCCTGAGAGAGAAACACCAGGCCCTGTGCAGACGCTTGGACCAACAGCAGAGCGAAGTACAACTTGCATTTGCGCTGTACGGACCAGCTCGCAGCCACGGAAAGGAACGTCACCAATCCACTGAGCACTACCAGAGGAGCTGAGAGACCATCCGCTCCGAGGGACCACTCCAGACCGATGGCGGGAAGCCAGCTGACCCGTTCCACCAGCTGCAGACCGCTTAGGCTGGGGTCAAACCGGGTGCTGAAGACCATCAGCATCAACAGAAGATCAGCCAACAGGACGACCAAGGCGAAATTGCGTGGCCAGGGGGACGGAAGCTCGTCGTCTCCTGGCATCAGGGGCATCAGCAGTGATCCGAAAGCTGGAAGCAGGACAATCAACGACAGCCAGGGGAAGGCTGAGCTCGCCATTGCGTCCGTCGCTAGCCCAGATTCCATTTAGCGTCCGCAATATTTAACAAAGCTAACAGGGCTGGCCATGTGATCTGGGTACAACTACCCAGCTTCGGCGTGCTGCCAATGGCTTCCGGAGGTCTGCAGATTCAGGACGGGAGCTCGGCTGGCCACGCCGGCGTTTTCCCAGGCCTTGACCATGGCCCGACTCACGGCCTGGCCTTTGTCTTCCGTGCACAGAGCAATGATGCTTGGTCCTGCCCCACTGATGGCACAACCCCAGGCTCCTGCCTCCAGTGCAGCGGCTTTGACATCATCTCCGCCTTTGATCAGGCGCCAGCGGTAGGGCTCATGCAGGCGATCGTGCATGCCATCCGCGATCAGATCACCGTTGCCAGTGCGAAGGCCCTGCAGCAACAGGGTTAGAGCCCCCAGATTTACCACGGCATCGCTGATTGGGATGGCCTTCGGCATCGCTCTGCGAGCTTCGCTGGTGCTGAGGCGGATCGATGGAATGGCCACCACGGCCTTGACGCTGCTGATCCATTCGCAGCGCACCACTCTCCAGCGCTGTGATGCCGCCTTGGCGGTCATACATAGCCCTCCCAGCAGCGAAGGCACAACGTTGTCTGGATGCCCTTCGATATCGATTGCCAGCTCCAGTAGTTTCTCCTTGGTCAGAGGTTCACCCACGAGGGCGTTGGCTCCCATCAGTCCGGCGACGATGGCGGTGGCACTGCTACCCAGTCCCCTCGCCGGGGGTACAGCCAGACGAACCCGGGCTTCCAGGGCGACGGGCTCCATGTTGGCTGCTTTCCAAACCCGTTGAGCAGCTCGATAGACAAGATTTTCAGGGCCGCCGCGCAGGTGACTGCCCTCTGTTCCTTCGATGATCAGCTCGAATCTCTCGCCGCTGCCTTCGATCCGCCGCATGGCGAAGCGGTTGTTCAAATCCAGGGCGGCACCCAGGCAGTCGAAACCCGGTCCGAGATTTGCGGTGGTCGCCGGTACGTCCACCACCACTTTCTGACCGATGCGCGGCTGCGCCATCCTTGATCGTCTGCTCAGGCCAGTGTCCCACCTGACTCCGCCAGCATCCGAGCGCGGCAGGCAGAGCTAAACAGGCCAGCATCGGGATCGATCAGTGCTGTGACCTTCATCCCTTCGATCTGCTCGCGGAAGCGTCCCTTGTCGCGCATCGCATTGAGAAAACTGTCGGATTGCAGTCCCTTCAGTTGTTTTGACGCGGTACCACCACCGACCCAGAGGCCTCCTGTACAGAGCTCCTGAAGGGCAAGATCGCCGGCTGCTGATCCGTAGGCCTCCAGCCAGAGCTGCAAGGCGCGCTGCATCAAGGGATCACCCTCCTCAGCGGCGAGGCTCACCTGAGCGGGTAGATCGTTGGGGCTGTTGCGCCGCCAGGCCTCAGCTACGTTGCGCATTGGGTGCATGGCGGCATCGGGTTTCTGAAGTAGCCAGTGGGCCACATGTCCCAGGCCGGTGCCACTCACGATGCGTTCAATCGACAACCGGTTGACGACGAGGTCTTGTTTGAGCCAGCAGGCCAGATCCCACTCCGCTGCATTGCGCGGAGCAAATTCACGGTGCCCTCCTTCGCTCGCCAGGGCCACCAGTCCCTGTTCGGTCTGCAGTCCTCGCGCCATGCCGAGGCCGGTCCCGGCTCCAAGGATCGCCAGGGGTCCGTCATCCTGCCCCCCGTCCTGCAACACCACCTGCTGATCGGCATCGAAGTGAGGCAGGCCGTAGATCAGCACACCGAAATCGTTCACTAGCTCCAGTTGCTGCATTCCGGCTGCCGTTGCCAGTTCCTCTTCTTTCAGCTGCCAGGGGAGGTTGGTGATCCGGGCCTGTCGATTGCGGACTGGCCCTGCTACAGCGATGCAGCCATGCGTGGGCGCATGGACCTGCTTGGGCCGTTCCTCAAGGAATGCCTGAAGCATCGGCTCCAGAGATGACCAATCAGCGGAGACAAACCGTTGCTGGTGAAGCTTGATCAGCCTGTTGCCCTCGAAGTCATAGAGCGCCAGAAGGGTCTTGGTCCCTCCCATGTCGCCGGCAAGCAGAGTGGGATGAGGCATCAAGGCTCAGGTATGAAGCTCACCTCCTCAGGCTGCGGAGAATCCCGCCGAAGGGCAATGACCGATGCCAATTCAGAAAAAATTCAGCGGTAGCGGCCCCCAGGTGGTGCTGGGGTTGTTGTCGTCATCGCCGTGGCTACTGATAAGGAACCCTTCCCCGAGGCCATGCTCTGTGCGGATGCGAACTGAACCACCCCTTTGATTCGCCTTGAGGAATACAGGTCCGTTAACTGCGGTGTTCTCCACCACGTTCATGGTTTCCCAGTCTTGACTCCGTTCCAGCGCGCGCAGAGCCTCGAGGGCCTTGACCGCGGAGGGTGCCATCACCCCGACAGTGAACCAGCTGGCATGGGCCATGGCCTCGCGGAGCTCGGACCGCAGGCGGTCGGACGCTTCGGGGCTGAGCTCCGGAGCACTGCGCAGACGAGCCAGATCGGAGAGGGAAGAGATCGTCGTTTTCGTCATGCGTTCAGCTCAAGGCCGTCGGCGCGCTGGCTGTTGGCCATTTGGGCTGCCCTGAGCAGGTCAGCCGCCGCTGTGAACCCAATGTCTCCGTCCCGTCGGCTGCGCAGACTAACGGCGTTCTGCTCCGATTCCTTGGCACCGATGACCGCCAGCACGGGGATCTTCATCTGTTCGCCGGTGCGTATCAATTTGCCGAGACGGTCGCCGCTGCGGTCGATGGTGGCTCGAACGCCAGCTTGGGTGAGCTGGTCAAGCAACTTCTCGGCGTAGGGTTGCACATCGTCAGTGATGGGCAATAGGCGCACCTGTTCAGGGGCAAGCCAGAAGGGGTAATCGCCGGCATAATTCTCAGTCATGATACCGAAAAACCGCTCCAGGGATCCAAAAATGGCGCGATGAATCATGATCGGACGCTGTTTGCTGCCGTCGGCGGCGATGTAGTCGAGCTCGAACCGTTCCGGCAGGTTGAAATCCAACTGGATGGTGGAGCACTGCCACATCCGGCCAATGGCATCTTCGATCTTGAGATCAATTTTCGGGCCGTAGAAGGCGCCGCCTCCTTCATCGATCTCGTAGGCCCAACCCTTGCGCTCCAGGGCTTCAATCAGTCCCTTGGTGGCCAGGTCCCAGACTGCGTCATCGCCGATGGACTTCTCGGGGCGGGTGGAGAGGTTGATCTCGTAGTTGCTGAAATCGAAGGCGGAGAGGATCCGCTCGGTGAGATCTAGTATGTTAAGGATCTCGCCGCTGATCTGCTCGGGCAGGCAGAACACGTGGGCATCGTCCTGGGTGAAGCCCCGCACCCGCATCAGACCGTGCATCACACCGGGGCGCTCGTAGCGATACACCGTTCCCAGCTCCGCCCAGCGGATCGGCAGTTCCCGGTAGCTGCGCAGTTTGCTGGCGTAGGTAAGCACGTGGAACGGGCAGTTCATCGGCTTGAGCTGGTACTCCCGCTCGTCCACCTCCATCGGGCCGAACATGCTGTCGGCGTAAAAGTCAAGGTGGCCGGAGGTTTTCCATAGGCTGATGTCCGCCACATGGGGGGTGTAAAGCAGCTCATATCCGCCTTCGAAGTGGGCCTGGCGCCAGAACTCTTCGATCAACAGGCGCATCCGAGCGCCGCGGGGGTGCCAGAACACCAGGCCAGCCCCCGCTTCGTCCTCGATGGAGAACAGGTCGAGGTCTTTGCCGATCCGGCGATGGTCGCGGCGGAGAGCTTCTTCCTTGCGACGTTTGTGCTCAGCCAGTTGCTCTGGGGTTTCCCAGGCGGTGCCGTAAATGCGTTGCAGCTGGGCCTTGGTTTCATCGCCACGCCAGTAGGCGCCGGCCACGCTCTCCAGCTCGAAGGCCTTGACATTGAGCTGGCCGGTGTGCTCGACGTGGGGGCCGGCACAGAGGTCCCACCACTCGTTACCTAGGGTGTAGAGGGTGATCGGCTCCTTCAGGCCTTCAAGGATCTCGAGCTTGTAGGGCTCGTTTTGGTCCTTGATCCTGGCTTCAGCGTCGCCCCGGGTCACCTCCACCCGCTGGAGCTGAAGCTTCTTGTTGATGATTTTGATCATGCCCTTCTTGATCGCCTTCAGATCGGCTTCCGTGAAGGGCTCAGGGTTGTCGAAGTCGTAGTAGAAACCCGTTTCGGTCCAGGGGCCGATCGTGACGCGTGCCTTGGGAAACAACTGCTGAACCGCCATGGCCATTACATGGCTCATCGAATGGCGGATCTTGAGGAGCTGCGGACTATCGCTGGTCTTGGGCAGAACAACGGGGGCTGATGACATGACGGCCGCGCTGCTCACCAGTTTCCTTGCGGGGCCCGCCATCTTATGGGCCGTTGTTCAGGACACGGCAATGAATGCTGACGACACACCTCTCAAGCAAGACGCCAGCACTCTGATGGAGTCGCTGCTCCTCGTTGTTGGATGACTTTGACCACTGGTTCCAACCGGGAGAGCTGTTGCTGCAGGTTTGCCCGACCTCTGTTGTGGTTTAGGAAAACTAGTTGGCCTTTCGTGAGCGTCACATGAAAGGCCAACGCACTGTTCCTGCGACGCTTTTTCTGGTGAAGACCTCTTCACAGCCGATGGCCGTGTTGATTGAGGTAATGACCTGGCAAGGACTGGTGACAGAAGTGTGGGATAACCACGCCAGGAACTGGCGTGTAAGCATTTGATCAGGTTTTGTGCTTAGCTCTGATTTGCCGGAGATTTTTGGCGTAAAAACGCGCCAGCTCATGATGACTTTTCACGGGCTGGCCGTAGGCCGAACGACCTGAATGCGTGGGGAAGGAAGCCCATTCCGGTGCCAGTTGTGCCATAGCTGTCCTGGTCAGGCCGCGGCTGTCGATTTCCTTCAGGGCACCGCGTTGTTTCACTAAGTGCAGCGCCGCTTGATCCTGATGTTTCGGTTCGAAGCTATTTAGGCGGAGTTCCCTGGCTACCGACTGCCACGTTGTGGGTAAAAACTGATAAGCACCAGCTGCTGCGCTGGAGTACCCATTTACAACGACTATTTCCGGGTGACGGGACATGTCCTGAAATTGACCTCCCCCGTAGAGTGTGCGATAGCCCTCGTCTTCGCCGTTGGTCCAGGTGCCCTCGGCGTAGCGGATGGTATTCAACAGAGCGCGCCGTTCAGGAGTTAGTCGGTAGGGGCCCTGCTCCTGAATTTTGGCAACAAGAGCGGTCCTCAGCTCGGGCATTGTTCGTAAGCCAAGGCTTGTGGCAGTGGCAACGGGCGTCGCTCCAACGCAAAGCACAACTCCGCTGATGAGGGGAGCCGAACAGGCCCGCACCTTCAGAGAAATTTTGCTGTGGATAGAAAGCCCGTTCACTCAGAGGTTGAGTACAAGCACTCAAAATGATGGATGGGAGGGACCGGACACGAGAGGGGGTGCTGGGGTCTTGACGAAGCTCTTCCGATGTGCCTAGTGGATAAGGGTGAAGGGTTAAGACGCGTGAGACCAGCTACTGCCTTGTTGGTTCAGGGAGATCCCTGGCTAGAGGGGTTCGCCACGATTTCGAGCCTCTTTGATCAGCTCAACTGATCGTCAACGCGTTGATTGATCAGCGGCGCTTCGCAAATCCCATGGCACTTCTGACGCGTTCCAGGGTTTCGTTAGCAACGGATTCAGCTTGATCACGTCCATTGTCCAGGACGCGATCGAGTTCAGTCCGATCAGCCATCAACTCCCTGTGGCGTGCCTGAATCGGCTCCAAAGCCGCCACCGTCGCATCAGCCAGTAAGGGTTTGAACTGGCCCCAGCCCATATCTGCACACTCCTGTGCTGCTGCATCACGGCCCTTGCCGCTGAGGATCGCGTAGAGACCCAGGAGATTGTCTGTTTCCGGACGATCTGGATTGGCGAATTCAAGCCCACGTTCCGGATCGGTCTTGGCCCGTTTGATTTTCTTTGTGATCAGTTCCGGGGGGTCCAGCAGGTTGATGCGGCTGCCCTCATTCAGATCGCTCTTGCTCATCTTGCTGCGTCCATCCGTGAGGCTCATCACCCGGGCGCCCTCCTTGAGGATGAGTGGCTTGGGTACCATCAGGACTGGATGATTCTCGTTCCCGAAGCGCGCGTTAATCCGCTGCTGGGCGATATCACGCGCCAGTTCCAGGTGCTGCTTCTGGTCTTCCCCGACCGGAACCAGGTCCGCGTCATAGAGAAGGATGTCGGCCGCCATCAGAACGGGGTAATCCAGAAGGCCAACAGAAACGTTGTCCCCCTGCTTCACGGCCTTTTCCTTGAACTGGATCATCCGCTCCAGCCAGTTGAGCGGAGTCACGCAATTCAGCAGCCAGCAGAGTTCGCTGTGGGCGGCAACCTGGCTTTGGATGAAGATCGAGGATCGTTCCGGATCCATGCCGCAGGCTAGATAAAGCGCTGCGGTATTTAGAGTGTCATCTGTCAGACGCGCCGGATCGTGGGGAGCGGTGATGGCATGAAGATCCACTACGCAAAAGAAGGTGTCGTGGCTGTCCTGGAGATCGACCCAATTGCGAATCGCTCCAAGCCAGTTGCCGAGGTGCAGGGCACCGGTCGGTTGCACACCGGAGAGAACCCTCGGTCTCCCCATTGATCAGGCCTCAGTGGTTGCTTCTTTGGGCTCCTCCTCGTTCGGGAGGTCCGTCGGAGCGTCGTCCGGAGTGTCTGCGGGGGCAGATTCCTGTTCGGGTTCTTGTGTCGGCTCCGGTTCGGGTTGGGGCTTGGACGGGCGTGCAAAGGGATCTGGTCGGGAACCGCTACCGCTCTGGCGCTCATCCTCCGAGCGTCGTCCGCGACCTCCACTATCGCGTCGGCCACGAGGCGCCTGATTGCGTTGCTGTTCGATCAGCTCATCTAGTTGGCCGTCTTCAAGCATCTGGCCCAGCGTTCGCAGGGCGAAGCCGAGCACGGCCACGGTGGAGCGAAGGTTGAAGGCCTCCTGTAGTGCCCGGGCGGAACGCATTTCGTTCTCGCTCAGGCGGATGCGGAAACCCCCGCCTTCGCGGCTGCCGCTGCCCCGTCCACCTCGGACGCCTCCACGACCAGTCTGGCCGCGAGAACCGTTGCCTTGAGCCCCCTGCTGTTGGGGTTCTCCGTAGGAATCACTCATGGCCCGTGGCCTGGAATCAGGCGCAAGTGTGCCGCATCGGCGGTGTGCTGTCCGTAACCCAGTGCAGCTGATGATCTGTCGCTGCCCCATTTCGGGGAAGCACCAGCATCGGGATGGTGGTCACACCCGCTTCGATGGATTGCCGGTAGCGGCAGATCATGGCGAGGTAGCGCTGCAGGGTCCAGTCGTGTTTCCGATCGTGCTGACTGGCCCAAAACCGTTGCAGGGCAATGCGGCAGTCATCGTCCCCGAACTCTTGCCAACACCGTTCCTGAGCCTGCAGAGGCGACCAACCCAGCGCCACAAGTTCGCGGTAGCGCGACAGTTCCGGCGCGTCTTCGCAGCCGTCGGGTGGCAGCCAGCGGTGCAGCTCGCCCAGCTGGATGGTCTCAAGGCGAAGCCAGCAGCGCTGTCGGATTAGGACTGGAAGCTGCCAAGACCAGGCCAGTGAGCCGCGCAGGTCGTTCAGCAGGTTCTGCAATCCCTGCCGCTGTCGACTGGTGAGGCCCCCCAGGGGATGGGCTGGATCATCCATGGGTGCCTGTGTAGGTGATCCCGTCCTCCACATAATCTTTGGGTTCGAGATGAATCGTGCAGCGCACAGGTCCGAAGACTCGATCGAGTCGCTCCTCTACTAATTCGGTGATGCGATGGGCTGTCGAAAGATCGTTGGTCTCCACCACCATGTGCATGTCGATGAACACCTGCTGACCCAGGACTCCGCGGCTGGCGATGTCGTGACAGTTGATCACTCCGGCCACCGCCATGGCTTCTTTGTGGATCGATTCCGGCGCGATGGCGATGTGGTCCACCAGCCAGGGCAGAGTGCGGCGAAGCACCTGCCAGCACACGCGGATCAGGAGCATTGCCATCGGTATCGCCAGGGCGATGTCCAGCCATGGGATCTGCAGCCAGAGGGCGCCTGCCATTCCAACCAGCACCACCACAGTGGTCCACACGTCACTGGCAGCGTGTTGCGCGTCTGCCTTGAGCAGCGAGCTTTTCAGGCGACGACCTTCGCGGTGCTCATAGCCCGCCAGCAAGAGGTTGCAGCCCAGCACTATCACCAGCAGCATCAGCTCCTGGCCTCCAATCCGGATCGGAGGTAGTCCGTCCAGAAGCCGTTCCCCGGAGCGCAGCAGAATCTCCAGAGCTGTGAATAGGATGAATCCAGCTATGCCAAGTGCACCGATCGCTTCGTATTTGTGATGGCCGTAGGGGTGATCCCGATCCGGCTGTGGGTCTGAGAGATTGTTTGTGATCAATCCGGTGAGGCTGGAGAGTGCATCCGTGGCGCTGTGCATGGCATCAGCTATCACCGCCAGCGATCCACTGAGCACACCTACCAGCAATTTCAACAACGACATGCTGATGTTCAGTGCAAGGGCCACCATCAGCACCCGCCGCACATCTGAGCGCCGGTCAGCGGACCTGCCGCCTGCATGGCTCTCAAGACCGATGGACATCCATCGTGTGCAGCAACAACTACAAGGTATGGAGAAGTCAACGCTCTGACCTGTCTTTCTGGTTATCGATCGCTCTGTGGGCTAAGACAACCATTCGTCGTCCCGGCGTTGCTTTGAAACTTCCGCTGTCGCTGGCTCCCTTCTGGCCGCCTCGCCAAGCCCTGGTGGGACCCATCGCTCTGGCAGGTGGGGGCTTGCTGCTGGGTCAGTGGTTGGTGAACGACTTCCTGCATGTTCCCGGCGGAGGGCTGGGGCTGCTTGCGGCTGGTGTTGGGGTGGTCTGGATCGGTCGGCGATCCAGACCACCCCGCTTCGAGGAGCCCTCCACGGCTCAGGGATGGGTTCAGCGTTGTCATTCCGTGCTGGAGCAGTTCGAGGCCTTTGAACGTGAGGACACGGGGGCCGCTTCACTGCGACGCCGGACATTGCAGCAGGTGGTGGAGCGAGAAGGGCCACTGAAGGTGGCGTTGGTCTGCGTCAACCCTGAGAGTCGTCCATCACTGGAATCTCTTCAGCGGGCCCTGGCTGGTTCGAAGCCGCTGGAACTGTCCCTGGCCAATCCCCTCGTGTCTCAGGCCGGTGAACGGACCTGGCCTTCAGGCTTGGGGGATCAGGACCTGATTCTGTTCAGCCTGTCGGCCCCCTTGATGGCGGCGGATCTTCTCTGGCTTCAGCGGTTGCCGTGCGAGCAGCCGGCATGGTTGCTGGTGCAATTCGGACTGGGCCAATCCGCCGACGAGACCCTAAGTGAGCTGGCGCCGCAGCTGGAGGAACACTGGCTCCAGCGCATAGTGCTATTGGAGAACGGAGACGCCGACCTGCGGAGTTCTCTCGTATCTATCCGTTGCGAGCTTGAGAGGCCTGGTCTGCTGGCTGACAGCCGCCAACGCCTGCTGCGGAGTCTCCATCAGGTCTGGCAGGCGGATCTGGAACAGCTGCGTTGGGCCCGTTTTCAGCAACTTCAGGGACGGACCCAGTGGCTCGTGGCGGGGTCGGTGTTCGCCTCGCCACTTGCCAGCGTTGATCTCCTGGCCGTTGCGGTGGCCAATGGACTGATGATTCGTGAGATGGCGACGATTTGGGGCTGCACGGCGAACATCGAGCTGCTTCAGGAGGCGGCCGGGCAGCTGGCCCGTATCGCCCTTGCTCAGGGCGTGGTCGAGTGGACCGGCCAGACCCTGCTGGGACTTGCGAAGCTGGATGGAGGCAGTTGGTTGGTGGCCGGGTCGATGCAGGCCTTGAGTGCCGCCTATCTGACCAGGGTTGTGGGCCGGTCGATGGCCGATTGGTTGGCTCTGAGTGCTGGAGTCATCGAGCCGGATCTCAATGAACTTCGGCAGCGCGCTCCATTGCTGGTGGCGAAAGCGGCGGAGGAGGAACGTCTCGATTGGAATCTGTTCCTGCAGGATTCGCGCCGCTGGCTGCTTCAAGTAACTTCATGAACACTTCATGAAGTGCTTCATTAAGTTGGATTGAGGGTTGATTCAGAATATTGAAAAAGAGGTTGTTGGCTCCTCCTCTCCATAGTCTTGATCCACCTATCTCCTGAATGGGAGAAAGGTTCATCCGTCCTCTTTTCTGTTATGTCCACCGCTATTCGCAGCGGACGCCAGAGCAACTGGGAAGCGTTCTGCTCCTGGGTCACAGACACGAACAACCGTATTTACGTGGGTTGGTTTGGTGTTCTGATGATTCCCTGCCTTCTGGCTGCCACCATCTGCTTCACTATCGCCTTTATCGCAGCTCCCCCTGTTGATATCGACGGTATCCGCGAGCCTGTCGCTGGCTCCCTGATCTACGGCAACAACATCATCTCCGGCGCTGTTGTTCCCTCCAGCAACGCTATCGGCTTGCACTTTTATCCCATTTGGGAAGCCGCTTCTCTCGATGAGTGGCTGTACAACGGCGGTCCTTACCAGCTGGTGTGCTTCCACTTCTTGATCGGCATTTCCGCCTACATGGGTCGTCAGTGGGAACTCTCTTACCGCCTGGGCATGCGCCCCTGGATCTGCGTCGCCTACAGCGCTCCGCTGTCAGCTGCGATGGCTGTGTTCCTGGTCTACCCCTTTGGTCAGGGCTCCTTCTCCGATGGCATGCCCCTG
>QCSJ01000045.1 GCA_003211535.1 Synechococcus sp. AG-670-A05
CCCGCCATCCCCTTGCAGCCGACCATCGTTGATTCTTCATCGGCGAAGGCGATCAACTCAAGATCGTGCTGAAGATGAATGCCGTTGTCCTGCAGGGAGCGACAGGCTTCCAGACCAGCCAAAACCCCCAGGACACCATCAAAACGACCACCGGTGGGAACGGTGTCGAGATGAGAACCGGTCAACAGCGCCGGACGATCCGGATCCAAACCCTGAAGCCGGCCGATCAAGTTGCCCGCCGTATCAATACGAACCTGAAGGCCAGCCTCTCGCATCCACCTGGCCAGCAAGGCACGACCCTCAACGTCCTCGGCAGAGAAGCCCCGTCGACAGACGCTGCCGTCGGGTTGCAGCCCAATGGCAGCCATCTCGGTGAGGGAGCCCATCAGACGCTCATTATTGGGTCTAACTCCCGCCTGGGGTGTCGACAAAGGAATGACCCGGCGCGTGCTTAAGAGGGACTGCAAGGCAAAGTCCTTTTGTTCAAAAAGTGCCGATACCCTCGCCTCAGCCGACCAAAAGGCTTGTCGTTAATGCGACGTTTTAAACCTCACCAAAGAATTCAAACGGGCATCAACAACCTCCAACCGAGGTGGTCAGCCTGCTCTCGGGCCTGGGCTGGCACATCGGCCGCCACAAACATGCGATGCAGCATCTGAACCCCCAGAAGGTGGTTTATTACAGCATCCATCTGAACCCGCTCAGCGTCGGTGGTGGCGGGGTCGTCGTGGCGGGCAAACAATGCGCGCACGCCCTCTTTGCTCAATAACCCAGCCGAATCAATCGCCTCATCACTCAAGTAGTCATCAGCCAACTGCTTCATCTGCGCCCACTTCTCGGGCTCCGTGTGGGCCGGGGGAGCCATGAAGGCGAATTTCTCGCGCTTGTAGAGCACCTCCGGGAGCAAACCAGCCATCGCCTCCCGCAGCACGTACTTCTCTGTTTTGCCCTTAATCCGCAACTCCGGAGGCACCTGCACAGCTGCGGCCGCCAGGTGGTGATCGAGGAAAGCTGGCCGTGCCTCCATAGAATTGGCCATATCAACGCGATCACCCCCCCCAGGTCAGGATCTGACCCTCCAACATCGTTTTGATCCAGACGTACTGAGCCTTGTCGAGAGCATGTCGGCCCTCGAGTTGCTGGGGATTCAACTGATCAGCAATCGCCTTACCTGGCGAGTACTCGGCCAACAGCTGGCGGTGCTCTTCAGCCAGTAGATCCGGCACCAGCGGTGCGCAGGCCAGCCAGGGCTGCAGACAACTGGGGGTGAAGCCCACCACGGCATCAAGGTCGGGATCATCCACCTGATCGGCCGCCAGCATCGCTCCCTGCACCAGGGAATTGTTGGTCTGAAGCAGAGCTTCCCAATCCTGGCGATCACTCTGCGGCAGATCATCCAAACCATGGAGGAACATGTCGCGCCGGAAGGCGGGATAGCCACCGAACAGCTCGTCTGAGCCTTCACCCGTCATCACAACCTTGTAGTCGACGTTGTTGACATGGCGACTCATCAGATATTTGGCCACAGCCAGGGTGTTGTAGATCGTGCGCTCGGTATGCCACAGCGTCTGTTCCATATGGCCGTACAGCTCACTGCCCGACAGACGCATCACGTCCTGCTCAGCACCGGTGGCCTCAGCCATCTCGGCAGCAATGGGCGTTTCGTCGTAACGCGCATCATCGAATCCGATCGTGAAGGCCTTGACGGGACCCTGACTCACCGCCGACGCCAGACCGAGGATCGAACAACTGTCGATGCCACCGGAGAGATAACAACCAACTGGCACATCAGCAACCATCCGCATCTCCACCGCTTCCAGCAGAGCAGCACGCACATTGGCTATGTGATCAGCTTCCGTGAGGGTGCTGTCCCGCTGATCCAGACGGGGAAAATCAACATCCCAGTAGGTCGACTCCGACACCTCAAGCCGATCACCTCTGCGCTGCACCTTCAGCACATGACCAGGCTGAACCTGATGCACCCCAGCAAAAGCGGTCGTTCCAGGGACCATGGTCTGCATCAACTGATGGAACAGACCCTCTGACGTGAAGCGTCGCTCCACCGCCGGATGGGCAAACAGCACCTTCAACTCAGAGCCGAACACCAAGCCCTCCGGCGTCATCGTCCAATACTGGGGCTTGATGCCGAAGCGATCTCTTACCAGATACAGACAATCATCTTCCGCATCAAACAGCGCGAAGGCAAATTCCCCCCGCAGCAGCGGCAACGTGGCTTCGAGTCCTTGCCGTTGATAGAGGCGCAACAGAATCTCGGAATCACTCTTCGTGCGGAAGCGCACTCCCTGGGCCGTGAGGTCAGCACGGATGCGCTGAAAGTCATAGAACTCACCGTTGTGCGCCATCAGCACCTGCTTGTCGTCGGTGAGAAACGGCTGCCGTGCCCGCGATTCGTTCAGATCAATGATCGACAAGCGGGCATGACAAAAGCCGACACCGGCAGCGTCAATGCATTCCACACCGAAACCATCCGGTCCACGATGGGACTGAATGGCCGCCATGTTGACCAACAGCTGACGATCCAGCGTCTGGCAGCGATCCGCCAGAAAGACACCTCCGATTCCGCACATCAGTTCGCCTCAGATCACATCCATCACCCGCTCAGCACGGTTCACCATGCAGGTGAGCAATGCCATGCGCAGAAACACTGCCCCACGTGCCTGGCTGAAGTACCAGTTGTGAGGCGTGTCATCAAGACAGGTGCTCAATTCGGCCCCCCGGGCTAGAGGATGCAGCACGATCGCCTCAGGCTTGAACGGCAGATCCCGGGTGAGACGAAATCCACGACCGTGCACCTCATAGCTTTCGCCAACCCAGGCGATTGCATTGATGTAAACAACATCCAGATCGGGAATCTCAGCAGCCAGATCTGAGCTGCAGCGAATGGATATGCCGCATGCTTCCAGTTCCTCCAGCTGGCCCGGATCAAACAGAGGCGCTTCCATCTCCAGCCCGGCCGCATGGATCACCACCACCTCCTCCAGGATCTGGGGAAACTTGCTAAGGATCCTCAGCAGCGAACGCACAGTGCGCATCCGCGACGGTAAACCGATGATCCCGATTCGAATCCGATCGTTACGCGACACCTCCTCCGTGGCGAGGCTAGGACGCCACTTGAAAATCGTGTAAAGATCAGCCATCGCCTGCGTCGGATGTTCATCAATGCCATTGCCGGCATTGATGATCGGAATCCGCAAGGTGGAACTCATGGCATAAACAGCCTCAGGGTTGCTGTCACGCAGCACCACACAATCGCCGTAATTGTTAAACATATGCGCCACGTCCTCCAGCGACTCCCCCTTGGCGATGCCGGTAGTGCTGCGATCGGTGATGTTGATTGAGTCGCCACCAAGGCGATGCCAGGCACTGTCGAACGAGAGACGTGTCCGCGTGCTGGGCTCGTAAAAAGCGTTGATCAGGATCTTGCCGGTGAGCGGCGTGTTGTGCCGGCAGTAACGATCCGGGTTGCTCTCGAATTTGGCTGCCAATCGAAACAGCTGCCGCAGAGTCTCAGGGCGGAACGCCTGAATCGACACCACGTGCTGGTCGACCAAATCCAGCAACGGCTCGCCGTCTTCAGCGATAGCCGCCAGCAACTCCTGCGGCTGATTGTGGCCGAACACATCGGGCCCCATCGGTTGAAAACGAAGTGGCACCGAAGCCTCCTCAATCATGGCTGTGTGGGGTTGCGCCATAAAGCATCTGCATCAACACCCGACTTGCCAGATCGCGTGGAGTGCTTTGAATCACATCATTCCTCGCTAACAACGAATCAAGACGCCCGTCCAGCCCAAAAGGAGTTCTTTATACAATTTGGCATTAAACAGTTCAAGAGGATACAAAGATTTCCGCAATTTGTTCATAGCAAACCTTTACCAGACGCGGCCGCTTCTCCACTCAACCCACCAAATCAGCAGCAGAGCAATTACAGAGCAAACGAGGGCCATCTGGCTTCCCACCAGAACCAGAGCAAACCAGTGTTGACCTACCAGAACCGTGAACAGCAATGACGTGAGCATGGGATTCACCCCTCCTCCTGCAAAAGATTGAAGTCAAACCGTTCCGGCTGCCAGCGACTGCCCACCACCATCACCACGGCCGAGACCACCGCTGAGAACACCGCCGCGCAATAGGTGGCAATGAAAACGTAGGCCGTCAAACCGACGGCACTCCCAGCCACCATTGCAACGATGGCTGCTGAGCGATTGGCGGAGGGCCAGTAAAGGCCGCAGGCCACAGGCCAGACCGTGGAGGCCACCAACGCACCGGTGAAGAACAGCACCGATGCCAACGAATCGAGCCGCGGCCAGGACAAAGCCAAGGTGACCACGGCAAGGCCGACCACCATCTGCCGTGCCGCCTGCTTGAGCTGCGCATCGCTCGCCTGGGGACGTAGCAGACGGAAGTAGACGTCCTCAGCCAGCAGATCCGCGGTGGATGCCAAAAGCGAATCCAGGGTGGAGGTCAGTGACGCAAAGACCACCACAAACACCAACGCAGCCCCTCCCGCCCCTATCAGATCGGCCGCCATCACTGGGAAAACCATGTTCACCTGCTCGAGCTGCAGATCGCGGGCCAAAGCCACCAGACCAATCGATCCCGTCACCAGGGGGACACTCATCCAGGCCAGCCCCCCCAAGACAAACGAGGTCATCACCACGCTGCGACGGCTGGCGAACACCCGGGACCACCAAATGTTGTTGTGAAAGACCTCACCCATCGAGAACAAGGCGGAATTCCAGGCGATCAACAGACCGGCTGGGAGCAATAAATCCAGATGGTCGGGATGCTCAGCTACCAACCGGGCATGCACCTCGGGGATCGGGAACTGACGGAACGCCAGCACCGCCACCACCGCCAACAGCACCATGATCAGCAGCGATTGGATGAAATCGGTTCCAATCACCGCGCGCATGCCGCCAAACAACGTGTAGACCGCTGCGACGCCGATAACCACCACCATGCCCACGTGGTAGTCGAAGCCGGAAAGCGCCTGGAGCAACAGGCCGGCCCCCATAGCCTGGGTCATCAGAAAGCCAAGGGTGTACACGGCGGTGATCACCATGAACACCCACCAGGCCAGTCGTCCGTAGCGCAGCCGAATGAAATCACCACTGGTGCGCCCGTTGGGCATCAGCTGCTTGATGCGTAAGGCCAGCGGCGCAAACAGAATCAGTCCCAGCCCTGCCAGGGCATAGCTGAACATCCCCCAGAGGCCTGTTCTGTAGCCGAATTCAGGAGCAAGAAGGGTGGTGTTACCGGTGACCCAAGAGGCCATCAACGTGGCCGTACTCAAGGCCAGCCCGATGTTGCGCCCCGCCAGCATGTAGTCGTCGGCATTGCCTTGACCGCGCCGACCCCAGGCAATCCCCAGCGCCACCCATAAAACTGAGAACAGCACCACCAGCCCCCAGGCGATCCCGGGCTGTAGGAAGGGAACAGAGTCAGCGGACATCCGTCGACCCCCTGCGGTTCCAATAGAAATGTCCGCGCAGAATCATCACCACCGTCGCCGCGGTCACAACGGCACCAAGGGCAAAGATCAGTCGCGCCCAGAGCAGTTCATCCAAGGCGAAGACCGTTTGAACTCCAGAAACAGGTAAGCAAAAGAAGGACGCAGGACTGAACCTTTGCACTGAATTCAGGTGCCTTCGGATACCCAAACAACAGGCGATCATTGTCCTGTCGCCTGAAATTGCGGAATGTGTAGCAACCACGACCCGAAGTCGAGTGGGGCGACGCCTTGGATACAGCCGGCTGGCGCGATCAGGATGTTCACCGACTACAAACCCACGTTCGGGTTCGACGAATATTTCTGCAATCAAACGGCCAGGCCGCGCGCCGATCTTGCCCCACTCCTCGCATCACTTGGGCAGATGGGATTGCCCGAGCTCAAACGTAACCATGCCTCAGCCAGCCAGCTGCTGCGCCGCCTGGGGGCCACCTTTCGACTGAACGATTCCGGTCTCAAAGGCAGTGAACGGATTCTCCCCTTCGATCCCTTGCCCAGGCTGATCAGCCGCAGCGACTGGATCACCCTGGAGCGGGGACTGCTGCAACGCCTGGAAGCCATCGACTGCTTCCTTGCCGACATCTATGGCCCCCAGCAGATCCTCAACGACGGTGTGATCCCACGTGAAGACGTTGAAAGTTCCTCAGGTTGGCGACCTCAAATGCAGGGCATCAGCCTGCCCCTCAACCGCTGGTGTCACATCTCCGGGCTTGACCTGATCCGCGACGGCGACGGCACCTGGCGGGTGCTGGAAGACAACCTGCGCTGTCCGTCGGGTGTGGCCTACTTCCTCGAAAACCGTCGAGTCATGAAGCGGTTGTTCTCTGGCCTGTTCGAAGGCCGTGCTGTTCAACCAATCGACGACTATCCCTCCCATCTGCTGCGCACCCTTCAGGACCTGGCACCCTGGAGTGACACCTCCCGCGTGGCGATCCTGACGCCCGGGGTATTCAACAGCGCCTATTTCGAACACAGCTACCTGGCCCAAGAAATGGGAATTCACCTGGTGGAGGGGAGAGATCTGGTGTGCGACGCGGGCCGAGTGTGGATGCGCAGCACTAATGGCCTCGAACCCGTGGATGTGATCTACCGACGCATCGACGATGATTTTCTCGATCCCGATGTGTTCCGCAAGGACTCAATGCTGGGGGTACCTGGCTTGATCGACGTGCTGCGGCAAGGACGGGTCGCCATCGCCAATGCCCCTGGCACCGGCGTCGCCGACGACAAGCTGATCTACGCCCACGTTCCGGCAATGATCCGCTATTACCTTAATGAGGAGCCGATCATCGAGAACGTTCCCACCTATCTCTGCGCTCGGGCCGACGACCGGAGCTACGTGCTTGAACACCTCGAGCAACTGGTGGTGAAGTCGGTGGCTGAAGCTGGTGGCTACGGAATGCTGATCGGCCCGCAGGCCAGCCGATCGGAACTGGCTGACTTCGACAATAAGATACGTGCAAATCCCCGCAATTTCATCGCGCAGCCCACGCTGCAGCTGTCCACCGTTCCATCCCTTAGTGACGGTGAGCTCTACCCCTGCCACGTGGATCTGCGCCCCTACGTGCTGCGAGGATCAAACAATTGGGTGAGCCCGGGAGGCCTAACCAGAGTTGCCCTCAAGCGCGGCTCCCTGGTGGTGAACTCGTCCCAGGGGGGCGGCTGCAAGGACACCTGGATCGTCGAGGATGAAATGGTAGCGGTGCCACAGCCCCAGGAGGCTGTGCCGTGTTGAGTCGCGTTGCCGATTCGCTGTATTGGATCAACCGCTATCTGGAACGCGCCGAAAACATCTCACGTTTTCTGGAAGTTAGTGAAGCAATGGCGCTGGACTGTCCTCCTGGCAGCGCCGAACCGTGGCTGCCGTTGGTGGAGGTAACCGGGGATCGCTACCGCTTCGATACGGCCTATCCCGATGCCACGCCCAAACAAATTGTGCGCTTCTTGCTGCTGGACCGCAGCAATCCGAACAGCATCGTGAGCTGCATTGCGATGGCCCGGGAGAACGCACGGCAGATCAGGGACGTGATCACCACAGAAATGTGGGAGCAGATTAATGATCTGCACTGGAGCTTGCAGGACGACGAAGAAATTTGGCGCGAACCGGTGCAGGAGCAACTGCGGATCATTCGGCGTGGCTGCCAGCTCGTATATGGGATCACCGACACCACCCTGAGCCGCGATCTGAGTTGGCTGTTCAGTCAGCTGGGTCGTTTGATCGAACGCGCCGACAAAACTTCCCGCATCCTCGACGTCAAATACTTCCTGCTGCTGCCATCGCCAGAGGAGGTCGGCGGCGTGCTGGATGAACTGCAGTGGATCACCCTGCTGCGCACAGTGGGCGCTTATCAGATGTACCGCCAGAGCATGCAGCAAGCAATCAGGCCTGCATCCGTGGCCCGCTTTTTGCTGCTGGACCCCATCTTTCCTCGGTCGGTGAGGTACTGCCTCCAAGGCATCAGCGACACCTTGCAACAGATCCAGCAGCACCCGAGCCAAAAGACGCCGGATGACCTCGACTGCTTGCGCGGACAGCTCCTGGCCCGCTGGAGCTATGTACGGATCGAAAACCTAATCGAAGCCGGTCTGCATGAAGCCATTGACCAGCTTCAGCAGGACCTCAACCAACTCCACAACCTGATCCAGACCCGCTACTTCACCAGCGCCGACCTCCGTTCCACCCCCACCGATCCCGCATGCGCGCTCTCATCGTTCACCGCCTGACGTATCGGTATGACACCCCAGTTTTCCTGGGAGAGCACCGCCTGTGTATGAGGCCCCGAGGACAGGGGTTCCAGACTCTGCTGGAGCATCAACTCAGCGTGCTGCCTGAACCGGAACAACGTCGGGAACTGGTGGCAGCCAGCGGCGACGAAATCCAACGGCTCCGCTTTCACGGCAGCACCGATGAACTCGTCTTTGAGGCTCGCAGCCTGGTGGAGAGCCGACCGGCACCACCGCTTGAGAGCTGCTTCAACGGACTCGAACCACCCCTGCCTTACCCGCGGGGACAGCTCAACTGCGATCTGCAGGGCGCCTTGGAAGGTTGGTTGCCCAATGGCCAGCATGAACCCGCAGCCATCGACCTCACTCAGGAAGCCCTGATGGGCAGCAATCAGCAAACCTCAGCCTTTCTGAAGCAACTGATTGAACTGATTCAGGAGCGGGTGAAATACACCCAACGCCATGCGGGGCCGGCCTGGCCGGCAGGCCGCACCCTGCGCGAGCGGATCGGCTCCTGTCGAGATCTGGCCATGCTTATGGTGGCCTGCTGCCGGGTGGTGGGTCTTCCGGCCCGATTCGTGAGCGGCTATCAATTGCAGCAACCTCCTCCAAAGGAGTACGACCTGCATGCTTGGGCGGAGGTCTACCTACCGGGAGCGGGCTGGCGAGGATTTGACCCAAGTGCTGGCACCGAAGTCAACGATCGCTATGTAGTGCTGGCCACCTCATCCAAGCCAGAACTCACTGCGGCAGTGAGCGGCAGTTTTAGCGGCCCCCCTGGAACAAAGAGTGAACTGAACTGGCAGATTCACATAAACGGTGAAGCCTCCAGAACGGAGACCTCCTCACCCAACCTGGTTCAAGCGGCCTGAAGCAGAGGTTCCACTCCATGCAACTGGGGTTTCGGAGCAGAGCTCTCGGTTGCCGCCATCAAGGCAGGGATTTCAGCACTGTTGTAAACACGGAATTCCCTCACTAGAGAAGCGCCTTCCTCACGAACGGCCTGGTTCAGAACAACGGAACCATCGGGGTCTGAGATCGATCGGTGGAAGGTGCCGGGGGGGATGCGAAGGATGTCACCACCGCTCTCGAGCCGAACGATATGGAACGGCTGTTCCCAGGCCAGATTCACCAAAAAAAAGGTTCTGCCGCCACTGGCAGCAAGCAGATTGTCTTCCTGATGGGGATGGAGATAGAACTGCCAAGCTCCACTCTTAGGATCGTTAGGTGGCGATACAGCCGGTCCGCTATGAATCACTAAGTCGCGCGCATTCGAGTTGCCCACAGTGACGTCGAAAAAACGAACCGACGGGGTGTCGCGAAAGCGTTCGTAGGCCAGAAGTTCAAACATGTCGATGGATCGTCTCGAATCCTTCAGCTGCCCCGTTGTACCGGGAGCATCACGCAAAAACGGTGACGATCACAACGGTTCAGCCGCCCAGATACGCCATCTCTGCATGGGCTGACTCACCGGCTGCTGGATCACGCTCCTCGCTGTAGCGGTCTCGGCGCCGCTGCCAGAGATAGCGCATGGCCTGCTCGAGGTAAGGCTCCGAAGACAGAGCGGGCTTGAGATCCGTGCCATCAGCGGAGAACAAACAGGTGAATGCCTGTCCATCAGCGGTAACACGCAACCGGTTGCAATCCCCGCAGAACGGCTCACTGATGGATGCGATCACACCGATGGATCCGGCTCCGTCGCAGTAGCTCCAGCGCCTGGCCGTCCCATACCTTGGGCGGCCAAGAGGTTCGAGGGGCCAACAGGCGTGAATGCGCTCCACCATCTGCGACGCCGTTAGCACCTGGTCGAGCATCCACTGGTTGCGGTTGCCCACATCCATATACTCGATCAATCGCAGCTCCAATCCCTGCTGCCGCGCCAATTCGGCTAAAAGCAAAAGTTGATCATCATTATTTCCCCGCTGGATCACGGTATTGAGCTTGAGCTCACCGCGTGAAGGGTCAAAACCAGCGGCGCGCGCCGCCGCGATGCCGTTCTGCACTTGTCGCACTAGGCGGTCCCCAGCGACGGCGCCACCCCGGAGACCAGCCATGCGCGCGGCTGTATTCCCTTCAATTGCATCCAGGCTGATGGTGATGCGATCCAGCCCTGCAGCACGCAATGCGCGAGCCATCTCTTCCGACAACAGCACTCCGTTGCTGGTGAGCGCCACGGACTGAAGATAGGCCATCGGGTCCGAACAATCCCGCCGAGCCCTCGCCACCGCCTCGAGCAAAGGCAACAAGCGCCGGCTCATCAAGGGCTCTCCACCGGTGAGCCGCAGCTTTCGTGCGCCAAGGCGCGCGGCCACACGAATGACGCGCATCTGCTGCTCCAGCGTGAGCAGACCCTGGGGCTCCTCCACGTCTGGACAGCAATACGGACAGGCGAGATTGCAACGCGCCGTAAGCGAAAGCCGCAGCACTCCAAGAGGCCGGTTGAGGCGATCTACGAGCGGCAGCGGTGTGCTCATCCATCCAACGCTGCCAGATCTACAGCGCAGTTGGCATTCAGCAGAGCTTCTGCAGGCAAGCGCACCGCCTGATGGGGAACCAGGCTCAACCAGTCCATCCAGCGCAACTCTCCGCGTTGCAGTTGTTGATCAAGGCAAGAGCGAAAGGGAGAACCTGAAGGAATCACCGTCAACAAAGGCTGCAGCCGCAACCCGTCATGGGCGACCGCTGCTTGCTCCGGAGCACGATTCCAAGCCGCAATGAGCTGCTGGACAACAGCAGTCCGCAAACGGGGCATATCCACCGGCAACACCAACAAGGCTTCCCCGGGCAGAGACGGCAGCACCCTGGCCAACGCCTGCAGGGGGCCTTTCCAGGGAGGGGGCTCCAGCAGCACGGAACATCCAGGCCGATGGGCCAGCAGCTCTGCGTGTTCGGAATGACGACTCAATACCTGCACCGGATACCCAAGGGGAAGTAGCTGGTCGACCAGGGCCGTGAGCCACACACCACCGGATGGATGCGGTAGTAGCGCTTTGTCAAGCCCCATGCGACGGCTGCATCCGCCACTGAGCAAACAAACCTGCAAGCCTCGTTTCACATCTCCGACCAAATATCTGCGATAGCGAAGTCCAACAGCCCGCAAAAGTTGCAATTGATACCGAATTGGTCATGTGCAAGAACGCCTTATCCAATCAATCAGACTCGTTTATGCGTTAGTAGCAACACAAAAACACAATTCGGTAACCAATCTGACCAAACAATGGTCCGATGAATTGATTTACTGCGCGGGTCAAACGGATTCTCTTTTCGACCGTTTTGCCATCCCCGGGCACCCTTCGTTTTGAAGCCCGAGGTTTCTTTTCTTCTTTTCAATGCTTGGCGACCTCTGGTCGTTCCAGGGCAGGTACCGAACACTTCACCTCACCTGGATCGCCTTCTTCCTGACCTTCGTGGTCTGGTTCAACCTGGCCCCTTTGGCCACCACCGTGAAAGCGGATCTCGGACTGACTGTTGGCCAGATCCGCACAGTGGCCATCTGCAACGTGGCTCTCACCATTCCGGCTCGCGTGCTGATTGGCATGCTCCTGGACAAATTCGGACCCCGGATCACCTACTCCTCGATCCTGTGGTTCTCGGCCATTCCCTGCCTGTTGTTTGCCTCAGCTCAGGACTTCAACCAGTTGGTGGTGGCCCGTCTCTTGCTCTCTATCGTCGGCGCCGGTTTCGTGATCGGCATCCGCATGGTGGCCGAGTGGTTCCCGCCAAAGGAAATCGGCCTGGCGGAAGGCATTTACGGAGGCTGGGGCAATTTTGGTTCCGCCTTCTCCGCCCTTTCGATGGTGGCCTTCGCTGGCTTCCTCTCATTTTCCGGTGGCTTCGAACTGCCCACTGGCGCTGTTTTGAACTGGCGCGGTGCCATCGCTCTGACCGGCATTATTTCAGCCATCTACGGAGTTTTCTACTTCTTCAACGTCACAGACACACCCCCCGGCAAGACTTACCAGCGTCCAGAAAAGACTGCGGGTCTGGAAGTCACATCCATGCGCGACTTCTGGGGTCTGCTGGGCATGAACGTGCCATTCGCAGCCATTCTCTGCGTGCTCTGCTGGCGCCTCAACAAGGTGGGCTTTCTCACAACTGCCACTTACCCCCTAGCCCTCGGTGCCGTTGCCCTTTGGTTTGCATTCCAGACCTGGGGCATCATCCGCACCAACCGCGATTTGATCCTGGGCAACAAGGTCTATCCCAAGGAAGACCGCTACGAGTTCCGCCAAGTTGCGATCCTCGAGCTCACTTACATCGTGAACTTCGGCTCCGAACTAGCAGTGGTATCAATGTTGCCCACCTTCTTTGAAACCACTTTCGATCTGCCGAAGGCCACCGCCGGAATCCTGGCCTCCTGTTTCGCTTTTGTGAACCTAGTGGCTCGCCCTGCCGGTGGTCTGATTTCCGACAGTGTCGGCAGCCGCAAGAACACCATGGGCTTCCTCACAGCCGGTCTCGGCATTGGTTACCTGGTGATGAGCATGATTAAGCCAGGCACCTTCTCCGGCACCAGCGGCATCGCAGTTGCTGTGGTGATCACCATGCTCGCCTCCTTCTTCGTGCAGTCCGGAGAAGGCGCCACCTTCGCGCTGGTGCCCCTGGTCAAGCGTCGCATCACCGGTCAGGTGGCTGGCCTGGTGGGTGCCTACGGCAACGTTGGTGCTGTGACCTACCTGACCATCTTCAGCCTGCTCCCGATGTGGATGGGCGGCGGTGGTGAACCCACCCCCGAGGTGATCGCAGCCTCCAACAGCGCCTTCTTCCAGATCCTGGGCGTGGCGGGTCTAATCGTGGCCTTCTTCTGCTTCTTCTTCCTCAAGGAACCCAAAGGTTCGTTTGCGGAGTTGCACGAAGGCGAGACCGCCTGATTCAAAACAAAATCAGTGCGGGTGCGCTGTTTATTGGCCCGGGGCTTCGGCTCCGGGCTTTTGCTCTTTTTCCTTGTCCCCCATGACCAACAGCCCCCGCAGCGTGCGCAGTCAATGCCCCTACTGCGGAGTGGGCTGCGGCCTGGAACTGCTGCCTCCTGCGGTGAAAGGGCAAGCCGTAAAGCGGGATGCAGAGGGCAACCCGATGTGGACCGCCCGCGGCGATCGCGAGCACCCCTCCAGCCTTGGCAAGGTGTGCATCAAGGGCGCAACCGTCGGCGAAACCCTTGCTAAGGGCCGCCTGCGTCAACCGCTGTTTCGCCAGAGCCTCGACGACGACTTCGCGCCGATCAGCTGGGACGACGCCCTCGACAAGATCACCGGTCAGATCCAGGCGAGCGTCGCCAAGCGCGGCAACGCCGATGGGATCGCCATGTACGGCTCCGGCCAGTTCCACACCGAGGATTACTACCTGGCCCAGAAGCTGCTCAAAGGCGCTCTCGGCACTAACAATTTCGATGCCAACTCGCGGCTGTGCATGAGCTCCGCGGTGGCGGGCTACACCCGCAGCCTCGGTTCCGACGGTCCCCCCTGCAGCTACGCGGACCTCGATCATTGCAGCGTGGCATTCCTGATCGGCACCAACACCGCCGAATGCCACCCGGTGCTGTTCCAGCGGCTGCTGAAGCGAAAGCGCAAGAACCCTGGCAGCGTCACGATCGTGGTGGTGGACCCCCGCCGCACCGACACCGCCAAAGCGGCCGACATCCACCTGCCGATTGCTCCAGGTAGCGATCTGGCTCTGCTGCACGGCATTGCCCACCTGGTGCTGCAAGAGAACGGCCAGGACAACGCCTTCATCGACGACCACACCGAGAACTACGACGCCTTTTTTGATGTGGCTGCCCGCTGGACCCCAAGGCGGGTGGCCCTGTTCTGCAACATCCCCGAAAAACGACTGAGAGAGGTAGCGGCTCTTTTCCACCGAAGCCAGAAAGTACTCAGCCTCTGGTCAATGGGCGTCAACCAGCGGCGCGAAGGAACCGCCGTGGTGCAAGGGCTGATCAACCTGCATCTGCTTACCGGCCAGATCGGCAAGGAAGGAGCCGGACCGTTTTCCCTTACCGGCCAACCCAATGCCATGGGTGGACGCGAGGCCGGAGGCCTTTCACATCTTCTGCCGGGCTACCGACTGGTGACCAATGCCAAGCACCGTGCCGAGGTGGAACAGGTCTGGGGACTGCCAGCAGGACGCATCGGAGCCAAGCCAGGGCTGGGGGCCTGGCAACAGGTGGAAGCGATGGAACGGGGTGAGCTCGATCTCTGGTGGGTGGCGGCCACCAACCCGCTGGTAAGCATGCCGGACCTCGACAGGGTGAAAGCAGCAATGGGCAACTGCCCCCTCGTGGTGGTAAGCGAGGCCTATACCGACTCGGAAACATCCCATTACGCCCATCTGCTGCTGCCGGCGGCGCAGTGGAGCGAGAAGGCGGGTGCCATGACCAACTCCGAACGCCGGGTCACCTATTGCCCGCCTTACCGACGTCGCTTCGGCGAAAGCCGACCCGACTGGGAGGTTTTCGCCGAGGTGGGGCGAAGCCTGGGCCATATCAAGCAGTTCAGCTTTGGCTCAGCAGCAGAGGTCTACGCCGAATTCACCCAACTGACCCAAGGGCGCCTTTGTGACGTCAGCGGCCTCAGCCATGAACTGCTTGAGGCCGAGGGTCCTCAGCAGTGGCCTTACCCCAGTGGCAGCAAACCGGCCACCACCGCCAAACGGCTCTACACCGACCACCACTTCGCCACCCCCAGCGGCCGCGCCCGCTTCAGCACCGACCAGCCGCTCGGCCTGACAGAACCCCCCTGCGACACCTATCCCCTAGTGCTCACGGTGGGCCGCTACCTAGGCCAGTGGCACACGATGACACGCACCGGAAAGGTGGAGCGCCTGATGAAGCAGCACCCCGAACCGCTGCTTGAGATTCATCCAGCTGATGCCAGGGAGCTGAAGGTGGAGAACGGAGGGCTCGCCGCGGTCAGCTCCCGCCGCGGCCATCTAACTGCCAAGGTGAGCGTAACGGAACGGATCCGACGCGGCTCGGTGTTCCTACCGATGCACTGGGGTTTCACCCAGGACAAGGCCTGCGAAGCGAACACCCTCATGCATGACGATGCGTGCCCTATCTCCAAACAACCGGAGCTCAAGGCCTGCGCCGTGATCGTGGCTCCGGCGGTGTCGGTGGTGAAACCTATGGAGCAGGAACGCGGGCGACTGGATGCACTACGACGGCTGCTCACCCCAGCATTTCGCTAAAGGCCGCCTCCAGATTGTGATGGTCGTGTCCTGGCCGTACCAACTTGCAGAGAGCAAAGCGATCCAGCTCGCTAATGTCTCGCCATTTGGTCGGTGTGAGCTCCACCCCCCGCGTGGCAGCCGCATCAGCCACCTCTTTCGGAAGCCGATCGGCCTGCTGCCAGGCAGCCGCCATGACTGGATCAAAATCCTTGGCGCGTCCATCGAGCATCGACGCGGTGCACTGGCGTAGGTGATCCCGCAGAGCGTGCAGGGCGTCGGGAGTATCGGACCAGTCCACCAGCTGCTGACGCTGGTCCTGGGTGA
>QCSJ01000046.1 GCA_003211535.1 Synechococcus sp. AG-670-A05
GTCGAGCTGCAGGGTGTGGGTTCGGTCGTAGGTGGCGCCCACTAGGAAGAACAGGCTTGCTCCGATCAGCCCGTGGCTGATCATCTGCAGCATGGCACCGCTGGTGCCGAGAGCACTGAAGCTCCCCACACCGATCAGCACGAAGCCCATGTGGCTGATGGAGCTGTAGGCAATCTTGCGCTTGAGGTTGCGTTGGGCGAAGGAGGTGAGGGCGGCGTAGATGATGTTCACCACGCCGAGGACGATCAGCAGCGGTGCGAACTGGGCGTGGGCGGCCGGCAGCAGCTCGCAGTTGAAGCGCAGCAGGGCGTAGCCACCCATTTTCAGCAGGATTCCGGCCAGCAGCATGTGCACTGGAGCCGTCGCTTCGCCATGGGCATCGGGAAGCCAGGTGTGCAATGGCACGATCGGCAGCTTCACCCCGAAAGCGATCAACAGGCCTGCGTAGCAGAGCAACTGGAAGCCACTACCGAAATCTTTCGCAGCCAGAGCGGTGTATTCAAAACTAGGTGATCCTCCGCCGAAGAAGCCCATCGCCAGAGCGGCCAGGAGGATGAACAGAGAGCTGCCTGCGGTGTAAAGGATGAATTTGGTGGCGGCGTACTGGCGCTTCTTACCGCCCCAGATGGCCAGCAGCAGATACACCGGGATCAGTTCCAGTTCCCAGGCCAGGAAGAAAAGCAGCATGTCCTGGACGGCGAAGACGGCAATCTGGCCGCCGTCCATGGCCAGCAGCAGGAAATAAAACAGGCGGGGTTTGAATCTCACCGGCCAGGCCGCCAAACAGGCCAGGCTGGTGATGAAGCTGGTGAGCAGAATCAGCGGCATAGACAGCCCGTCGGCTCCGACAGCCCAGGTGAGACCGAGATCCGGCAGCCAGCTCACCCGTTCGCTCAGCTGAAGACCGCTGAGGCTCGGGTCATAGCCGTTTAGGTAAGCACCCACCGTAATCAAAAAGGTGATCAGGGTGATGCCCAGGGCATACCAGCGCACTTTCTTGCCATCCCCTGCATCCGGAATGAACGGCACCAACAGGGCTCCCACGATGGGAACCAGGATTGACAGGCTCAGCCAGGGCACGGTCGCCGCAATGGGGTCAGTTGCCCCGGCGACTGCGAATTCGATCACAATCTGTCTATCACCTCTGGCTGGATCGTAGAAATCACAGCCCAGCTGTCATCACCTCGATAGGCGATGACACACACATGAGTCGGAAGTTGCTTAGGCGATTGGTCCGCCGATGACCCCGAACAGCACTACAAGACCGATCACGCCGGCGAACACGATCAGCGCATAGAACTGGGCTCGACCTGTTTCCAGGTACTTCAGACCTTCGCCGCTGCCCAGGGTGAGCAAGCCGGTGAGGTTCACCACACCATCCACCACCTTGGCGTCGACCTCCAGCACTTCCCGGGCCAGCTTGCGGCTGCCGCGCACGAACAGCTTCTCGTTGATGGCATCTAGATACCATTTGTTGGCGAGGAAAGCGTTGATGCTGGGGAATCGACCTGCCACGAGCTGACCCAGATCGATGCGACGCAGGGCATAGGCGAGAACAGCCAGGGTGATGCCTGCAACGGAGATGGCGACTGAGGCGCCAGCCAGCGGTAGGAATTCGCCCCAGCTGAACTGTTCAGCCATCTCCATGGCTTCCTCCGGATTCAGCAGGCCGGCAAAACGGCTGTTCCAAGGGGTCCCCAGCAGACCTATCAGTACCGACGGAACCGCCAGCACTGCCAGAGGAGCTGCCATGGGCCAGGCGGATTCATGAACGCTGCCGCCATGGGCGTGATGGTCGGCTGGATCCTTGCCGGCTTCCTCCAGCAGCTGCGCCTGCATGGCAGTGTCGTTGCCGCGGAACTCACCTTCAAAGGTCAGGAAGTACAGGCGAAACATATAGAAGGCGGTCATTCCTGCCGTGAGGAAACCCACCAGCCAGAGGACGGGAAAGCTGTCGAAGGTCTGGCCGAGAATCTCGTCCTTACTCCAGAAGCCAGCCAGCGGCGGAATCCCGCTGATGGCGATGCAACCGATAAAAAAGGTGATGGCGGTGACCGGCATCTTCTGCCGCAGGCCCCCCATCAGCCGCATGTCCTGGGCGAGCACCGGTTCGTGACCAACCACCTCTTCCATCGCATGAATCACCGAGCCGGACCCAAGGAACAGCATTGCTTTGAAAAAGGCGTGGGTGACCAAGTGAAACAGTCCCGCCACAGGGGCCCCGCAACCCATGGCTAGCATCATGTAACCAAGCTGGGAGACGGTGCTGTAGGCCAGGCCCTTCTTCAGATCCATCTGAGTGAGGGCGATCGATGCACCCAGGAAGCAGGTGATCGTGCCCACCACGGCAATTACGGTCTGGACGATCGGGAACTGGCTATAGAGCGGGTCGAGACGGGCCACCAGGAAAACCCCGGCGGCAACCATCGTGGCAGCGTGAATCAGAGCGGAAATGGGTGTGGGGCCCTCCATCGCATCCGGCAGCCAGACGTGCAGTGGGAACTGCGCCGACTTGGCCATGGGTCCGAGGAACACCAGCAGGCAGAGCAACAGTGCTGCCCACGGGGCCACCGTTCCTGAGCTCAGTCCCTGGTTCAGACCATCAGCGATACCTTGGAAATCAAAGCTGCCTGTGGCCCAGAACAGGCCAAGGATGCCCAGCAACAGTCCGAAGTCTCCGACACGGTTGACGACAAAGGCCTTCTGGGCAGCGTGAGCAGCGCCATCCCGGTCGTACCAGAACCCTACAAGCAGGTATGAGCACATGCCTACCAGCTCCCAGAACACGTAGATCTCGAGGAGATTCGGACTGATGATCAGCCCCAGCATCGAGCTACTGAATAGGGCCAAGTAAGTGAAAAAGCGGACGTAACCTTTGTCGTGGTCCATGTAGCCGTGGGAATACACCATCACCAACAGAGCGATGGTGGTCACCAGGGAGAGCATCACGGCGGCCAGGGGATCCACCACGAAACCCATGGGCAGCACGAAACTTCCTGCACTGGCCCAGACGAACAGGCTTTCAATGGGTGGAGCCCCGGCCAATTGCCCGGCGAGGATGGCGTAGCTCAGCACCGCCGCTGCTCCGACGCAACTAATTAACAACAACGCCACCGGCTTGCGTAACCGGTTGATGGTGCGGTTGAAACTGATCAGGCCAAGGCCAGTGATCACTGCTCCCGCGAGGGGGAGCACCGGGATCAACCAGGCAAGTTCCGCGGCCGAAGGCATCAGCTTTCAACAGGTTGGTTGGAGTGTAGGCAGCTCAGCTCAACAGACTTTCGAGTGCGGAGTTGCGCACCATCGTCGCTGCGGTCGGGATGAAGCGGTGCGCCCACCAGAACACGCCCACCGCAATGGCGATGCCCAGTTGGGCTGGTCGGAGAAATTCACCCCAATCCAGCTGCTGTCGGCCATCGATCACTGCCTGAAAAGGCAGTACGGACGTGGTGGCCTTCAGTTCGTCAAAGGCCTCGCCAAATCTCTCCTTCAGACGTCGGTCCCCATGCCAGACCGCAAATAAATGATGGGCGATCAGCCCGAAGCAGGTCACCACCATAAAGCTGCTCCCTATCCACAGGCCATGGGTGATGCACCAAAGGATCTGACCGAGGGCCTGGGGGTGGCGCGAGATGCGGATGATTCCCGTGGCATACAACCGCACCTGGGGTTTCAGGACGGCCGGAATTTCCAGCAGGTTGTAAGTGGCCGGATAGAGAAACAAAAAACTGACGGCGGTGCCGATCCATACCAGCGGGACCATTCCGGGCACACCCTGCAGGTTCCAGAGGCGGATGCCGTCGTAGCGGTGGGCCAGAAACCAGCCGATCACAACAACGGCGGAAGGGATGCTCGCAGCGGCGAACAGCAGCCGCCAGGCCCTCGCCCCGATCCTGGCTTCAGCGCGTCGTCGCAGGGACGCACCACCGCTGTGGATCACGGCAAACAGCACCAGCAGGATCAGCATCACGATGCTGCTGTGGTGGGAAACGGCCATCGGCCCCCGGACATTGAGCCGTGATTCTGGCCGCCGACCGTTGCAGGCCTAGATTTCTGGCTCTTCCGCATCGATCGCGGTGGCCGATCTGCCTTTCACGCTGGATCAGCTCCGCATTCTTCGCGCCATCGTCAGCGAAGGAAGCTTCAAAAAAGCGGCGGACAGCCTGTACGTCACCCAACCTGCCGTCAGTCTGCAGATCCAGAACCTGGAGAAGCAGCTTGAGGTGTCGTTGTTTGATCGCGGGGGGCGCAAGGCTCAGTTGACGGAAGCCGGGCATCTGCTGCTCAGCTACTGCGACCGGATCCTCAGCCAGTGCCATGAGGCCTGCCGGGCTTTGGATGATCTGCATAACCTCAAGGGCGGCTCCCTGATCGTCGGTGCGAGTCAGACCACCGGCACCTACCTGATGCCGAGAATGATCGGCCTCTTCCGGCAGAAGTATCCGGATGTGGCAGTCCAACTCCAGGTTCACAGCACCCGCCGCACGGGCTGGAGCGTGGCCAATGGCCAGATCGACCTGGCGATCATTGGTGGAGAACTGCCGCCTGAACTCAACGAACTTCTCCAGGTGGTGCCTTACGCCAGCGATGAGCTGGCCCTGGTATTACCGGTCAAGCATCCGCTGGCCCGCCTGGCGGAACTCACCAAGGAGGACCTCTATAGGCTTGGCTTCGTCTGCCTAGATGCCCAGTCCACCACGCGCAAGATGGTTGACCAGTTGCTGGCCCGATCCGGCTTAGACGTTCAGCGCCTGCGCATAGAAATGGAACTGAATTCGCTGGAAGCGATCAAGAACGCCGTTCAGGCGGGCCTTGGCGCTGCTTTTGTTCCGGTGGTGTCGATTGAACGTGAGCTGGCAGCCGGAACGATCCACCGACCGGTGGTGGCTGATCTGCAAGTGCGTCGTCAACTGAAGCTGATCACCCATCCGGCCCGTTACAGCTCCCGCGCTTCAGCAGCGTTCCGGCAGGACGTGCTGCCGGTGTTCGCGAGTGCCGACAGCCCGTTGCGACAACCCAAGCCGTCTCAGCCCCAACCTCTCCAGGACTGAACGGTCAGAACTGATCCGCTTCCGGCGTGATGCTGCCAGCGTTATCGGCGACGCCTCGCGTCAGGAACTTGTTCTCGCTGATGTCGGTCTGGTAGACGCAGCGCACCACAGGCTTATCGCGCACAGAACCGATGTAGGCAAAGGTGTTCATTCGCTGTTTGCACTCCCGTTCCTGGGCCGCTGTGATCGCCCCTTCTTTACGCAGCACGCTCCAGTTCTCCCGTCGAATCACACAGCCGGGCTGAAGCGTGGGTTGTGTGACGAAGCTGCTGGAAGGGTTGAGCGTTGTGTACATCTCGATGTCCATCACGAAGGCGCTGGCCCCCCACTGACGGCAGAACTCGGGATCCGGCACGGCCATGTCCAGCTGCTGAGAACTGGCGATGTTGCCCTGATCGCCCTGGGTGGTGCTGGTGACAGCACTGCCGATGCCGATGCCGACAACCAGGACCCCGGCCAGGACGGCCGCAGTGAGAGTGCTGAATTGAAACCCGCCCTGGCCGTTGTTGCCTTGTGGAGGTGCAGGTGGCCGTCCATAGCCACCACCCCGTCTCTCAGGTCTGTCGTAACGATCAGACCTGTTGTATCGGTCGGGGCGCTCATAGCGGGAACGACTCACAGCAGGTCCGGTGTGCGGGGCAGGCCCATTGAGAAGTTCTGCACCCGTCCATCGGGGTTGTAACTGAGTTCACCAGCCTGCAGCAGCTGGCGGATGTAGCCCTCTAGGTCTGTTCCGATCCGCCTGAGGCTGTAGTCACTGAGTTCGCTACCGGCTCCTGCGTCCACTAGTTGTTGAAACCGTTGCTGCACCTTGGCGACGACGGCGTCCGACCAGAGGAATTCATTGTCGGGATCGAGGTCCAGGGTCAGTTCCTCCCCTGAAGGCACCAGGTCCTCGTTCTCAACCCGAGCCGTGAACAGGCGCACATGGCGGGTGGTGCATTTCAGCAGAGTGTCAGCCATGGCGCGCGCTGGAACAGTGCAGTGACTTTAAGAAGCGAAAGGGGATCGGGCCCTTTTAAGGTTGGCTTTAACTTTTAGCCATCCGCATGCGCGTTGCTATCGCTGGAGCCGGTCTTGCGGGTCTTTCCTGCGCCAAGTACCTGGCCGATGCAGGTCATACCCCCATCGTGGTTGAAGCCCGCGACGTGCTCGGCGGCAAGGTGGCGGCCTGGAAGGACGAAGACGGTGACTGGTACGAAACCGGCTTGCACATCTTCTTCGGGGCCTACCAGAACATGTTGCAGCTGTTCAAGGAGTTGAACATCGAGGACCGGTTGCAATGGAAGAGCCATTCGATGATCTTCAACCAACCGGAAGAGCCCGGTACCTACAGCCGTTTTGATTTTCCCGATCTGCCGGCCCCGGTGAATGGTGTGGCTGCGATTCTGGGGAACAACGACATGCTCACCTGGCCGGAGAAGATCAGCTTCGGGTTGGGACTCGTGCCAGCCATGCTTCGCGGCCAGGGCTACGTCGAGGAGTGCGACAAGTATTCCTGGACCGAATGGCTGCGTATCCACAACATCCCTGAACGGGTCAACGATGAAGTGTTCATTGCCATGAGCAAGGCGTTGAATTTCATTGACCCAGATGAAATCTCGGCAACGGTGGTGCTGACAGCGCTGAATCGATTCCTTCAGGAGAAGAACGGATCCCAGATGGCTTTCTTAGATGGTGCGCCGCCGGAACGTCTGTGCCAGCCGATGGTCGAGCATATTGAAGCCTTGGGTGGTGAGGTGCACCTCGACAGCCCGCTGCGGGAGATCAAGCTCAATGACGATGGCTCCGTGGCTGCCTTCCACATCGGTGGTGTGAAAGGCAAGAACAGCTTCGAACTCACAGCGGATGCCTACGTGAGCGCGTTGCCCGTGGATCCGTTCAAGCTGCTGCTGCCCGAACTCTGGAAGCAGATGCCGATGTTCCACAAGCTGGATGGGCTTCGCGGTGTTCCTGTGATCAACCTCCACCTCTGGTTCAATCGCAAGCTCACCGACATCGATCATCTGCTGTTCAGCCGCTCACCTCTGCTCAGCGTCTACGCCGACATGAGCATCACCTGCAAGGAATACGAAGACCCCGACAAGTCGATGTTGGAGCTGGTGTTCGCCCCTGCGAAGGACTGGATCGGCAGGCCGGACGAGGAGATCATCGAGGCCACTATGGGCGAACTCAACAAGCTCTTCCCGATGCACTTCGGTGGCGACAACCCTGCCACGCTGCGCAAGTACAAAGTCGTGAAGACTCCGCTGTCGGTATACAAGACTACCCCGGGTTGCCAGCAGCTCCGCCCGGACCAGACCACGCCGATCAAGAACTTCTTCCTGGCTGGCGACTACACGATGCAGCGCTACCTGGCCTCGATGGAAGGTGCAGTGCTAAGCGGCAAGCTCTGTGCCATTGCTGTGGACCGGAAGCGAGATCAACTGTCATCATCGACGCCAGTCAGCGAGCCGGTTGCGGCCTGAGTGATGCCCCTTGCAGCCCAGGATCTCGACGCAGCCTTTGAGGCCTGCCGTCGTGAGACCGCTGAATGGGCCAAGACCTTTTACCTGGGGACGCTCCTGTTGCCCCCAGAGAAGCGTCGTGCTATTTGGGCTATCTACGTCTGGTGTCGCCGCACCGACGAGCTGATGGACAGTCCTGAAGCCCAAGCTCGAACCGTTGACGAATTGGCGGAACGTCTTGACCGCTGGGAGGAGAAAACGCGGTCGCTGTTCAATGGCCAGGTAGAGGACGACCTGGACGCTGTGATGGTGGACACCCTGCAGCGGTTCCCTCAGGGCATTCAGCCTTACCTTGACATGATCGAGGGTCAGAGGATGGATCTGACCTGGACCCGCTATCCGCGCTTTGACGACCTCAAGCTGTATTGCTACCGGGTTGCTGGAACCGTTGGTCTGATGACCCAGGGGGTCATGGGGGTTGATGGTGCCTACACCTCGGCCCCATGGAGTGACAGGCCGGATACCTCCGATGCGGCGGTGGCTCTCGGCATAGCTAATCAGCTCACGAACATCCTCCGCGACGTGGGAGAAGATCGTGGGAGGGGACGGATCTACCTACCGCTTGAGGACCTTGAGCGCTTCGGCTACTCAGAAGATGATCTGATGGCCGGACGCCTGAACAGTGCCTGGTCTGAGCTAATGCAATTCCAACTTCAGCGGGCCAGGGATTGGTTCGCACGATCGGAAGCCGGCGTGCGCTGGCTCTCGCGGGACGCTCGCTGGCCCGTCTGGACGTCGCTGCGGCTTTACAGGGGGATCCTTGATGCCATCGAGCGGGTTGATTACGACGTATTCAACAATCGCGCCTATGTGGGCAAGATCAGCAAATTCCTGGATCTGCCGCGCTCCTTTGTTCTGGCGCAGGCGCGCTAGTCAATCAATCAAAAACCCCGTAGGGTTAAGCCTCGGGGTTTGATGGCGTTGAGGGTCGTTCAGGTTCAGAACGACGATCAGACCGCGGTTTTCTGATTGGCCAGAAGATCTTTGAGCTTGGAAAGCTCACCCGCCCAACGGGGGTCCGGAGCTCCTTCACCGGGAGCATCGCTGTGGACAACCTTGTTGACAGCCTTGCGTGCCACTTGGGGCTGACTGTTGCCACCAGCGTTCTGGCTACGGCGATTGACACCCCCACCATTCTCACGGCGCTCGGAGCGTTCGACGCGAAGAGCACTGCCGCCGAAGTCCTTGCCGTTCAGCTGTTCGATGACGGCATCAGCCACTTTCTCATCATCCACATTGGCGAAGCCAAACCCACGGGATGCGCCGGTCTCACGGTCTAAAACTGATTTGAAACGGATTCCCTCTCCAACACTCTTGAGCAGAGCAGCCAGCTCCTGATCGTCAAAGGTCTGCGGCAAGTTGCCGATGTACAGGCGGAAGCTCATGAAAGAAGGAAAATACGATTCGTCGGTGTCGGACCGTCATCGTTGACACCTGGAAAGTTAATCACAGTGCGTCCCGATTGCGTTTGCTCCAGCGGTGTGCTTCCTGGAGTGCATCGTCGCAGCCGTGCAGGCGCCCGAAGGCTCTCTCCTGACGCAGATGCATCAGCAACATTCCCAGCCCTGGTCCTGGAGTGAGGTTGAGTTCGCGCTGCAGGGTGGTCCCATCCACGGGGTTGGCCGGATGGAACAACGGGTCCTCAGAGTCGCGCCAGCGCTGCAGCCAGCGGCTTTGAAGGGTCGGATCGAGCTGAAGGACCAACGCGGGTAGATCCCGATCGAGATCCAGATGAAGCTGCAGGCGCTCCGCTTCGGCAAGCATCTCCGGATCCTGTGGAAGTTGATGCTGCCACCGACGCAGTCGCTGGCAACGCTGGCGCAGGACTCGACTGGCCTTTAGCTGCTCCAGCCCCTGGTCACTGACGAGGGCGGTCAGGCGGGCCAAGGGCAAGGCCTGCTCCCGTTCGCCCGCTGTCAGCTGAATCGTGTCTTCCGACGTCGGCAGTGGCTGACCCGCCGCCCAGGGTTGAACCAGCTCGAGCTCACATAGCTGCACAAGGGCCTGATCTGCCAGCGGCCCCGCCACCAGTTTCTGCAGTTCCGCCAGGATCCGTTCCGGTGCAGCATGGGTCAGTTGCTGCCGGTGGAGCTGCATCCAGTCAGCGGTGATGGGATCAAGGCTGAGGGGGATCTCGGCTATCAACCGCAGGCCCCGCAGCAGACGCAGCGGATCGTCGGTGAGGTTTGATTCGCGCACGGCCGTCAGCCGTCCCTGACGGAGGTCCGTCAGTCCGCCGGTGGGATCGATCAGTTGCTCCGGCCTTTGCAGGTGCAGGGCGATGGCGTTGAGGCGGTAGTCCCGGCGGCTCAGATCCGCCTCGAGGCTCGGACCATCCTGTCGAGCGATGTCCACGGTCCACCCCTCCAGTACCAGACGGGCCATATCCCTCTCCTGGTCGAGCACCACGCAACTGCCACCAAGGCGTTTGGCCAGGGTTCGCGTCAGGTCGAGTGCATCGCTGGGAACCACAAGATCCAGATCGGGTTGTGGCTTAAGTCGATCCAGCAGGGCATCCCGGACAGCCCCCCCCACCAAGACTGTTTCCTCCGGGAGAAGATCCAGCGGCAGCGGCCAGCGCTGGGGTGCCAGGCGCTCCAAAATGGCAAGAGCCGAAGTTTCGGAGGGCATGTGCATCTGTGTGGATTGCCGTTGGGTAGACCGCTGTAAGGCCTATCACGCCGTTGAGAGTCAGCATGGGGTGGATCACCTCAGTCAGGCACCGGACTTTGAACCCTGCTCCCCAAGGATTCATGTTTCCATCATGGATCTCCCAGGGGGTGGGGCGGGAATTGAATGGGATGTGCGGGCCTGCTTCAGCTTCGCGTCGGACCCTGGACGCTGGAGCCGACTCCGCCCTGGAGAAACGGTGCCGCTGTAATGACTGATTCCCCTCTGCTGCTGGCGCTGCACAGCTGCACTGAACGTTTCGGAGTGGCGGTGCAGGACCCCCTGGTCGACCAGGGCCGCATGCGGGTGATGGGGTTTGATGACGGACGAAGCCTCTCCAACAGCCTGATTGAGCGGGTTGTGAGCCTGGTGCCCAACGGCCGTTGGTGCGAGTTCAAAGGATTGGCTGTGGCGACCGGACCAGGAGGATTCACCGGCACGCGCCTTTCGGTGGTGATGGCACGAACCCTGGCCCAGCAGCTCCGCTGTCCGTTGCTGGGTGTCAGCAGTTTTGCCTTGATGGCCCAGCGTCTGGCGCCCGATGAGCAGCCGTTCTGGATCACCCAGCCGCTGCCCCGTCGGGGCCTGGTCGCCGGTGAATACCGCGTACGAGCTGCGGTGGTGGAGGAGCTGCAGGCTCCGCATCTCCTTGAGGCTGATCAGCTCGTGAGTCCCGCCGTCGAAGCAGAGGTGGATGTTGATGCCGACGTGGCGACGCTGCTGGGGTGTCTGCAGCAGGCCCTGCAACGGGATGAGCCGCTCCCCTGGCAACCTGTCCTACCCATCTATCCGACGTCCCCGGTGGGTCCGGTCTGATGGCCGGGATCCGGGCAGGTGTTCTGCTCAGCGCAGGATTGCTGACATGGCTTGTGGCTCAGGGCCCTCTGGCGCCTTACCGCCGGGCTCTGCTGGAAACCACACCGCCTCAGCTGGTGCTGGTGCTGGGGGGTGATGTCGAACGCGAACGGGTGGGGGCGCGGCTAGCAGGGCAACTGGATCTGCCACTGTTGGTCAGTGGGGGCAGCAACCCTGAATACGCCAGCTGGTTGGTTCGGGAGGAAGGCCTGACGGCCGACCAGGTGCAGCTGGATTACCGGGCCCGTGACACCTTGGGCAACTTCACCTCCGTCGTGGATGACCTGGCGTCTCAGGACGTCCGCCATGTGTTGGTGGTGACGAGTGCCGATCATCTGCAACGCTCCATTGCTGTGGGCCAGGTGGTAGCCGGTAGCCGTGGCATCCACATCACGGGCGTGCCGGTGGACTGTGAACCCGCCTGCCGTGACGAGAGCACCCTGAGGCGCTGGCGAGACTGGCTACGGGCCATGGCCTGGGTGGTGACGGGCCGGGACCTCAGAGACGCGGCGGATCCAGCTCCAGCAGAGCGTTGATCCGCTCCTGCAGAAGCGCTGTAGTGGCGTCGAGATCGGCACGACGGCGACTCGTCGGCGCCGGCAAGGGCTCACCCACCCGCATCTGAAGGGGTACCAGCCGGGGCAGAACTTGGCCCGTCCCCAGGGCGCGATGGCTGTTGACGATCGCAACCGGCAGCAGTGGGGCCCCACTGCGGGCAGCCAGGAGCGCGGCGCCAGGCAGGGGCGAATTGACCCGACCGTTCGACTGGCGGGTGCCATCCAGGAACACGCCAGTCGCCCAGCCCTCCATCAGTCGCGCTGTTGCTATGCGGATGGCCTCACGGTCACTGGCACCGCGCCGGACCGGGTAGGCGCCACAGGCGCGGATCACTGCCCCCAGCAGCGGCACGGCGAACAGCTCCGCCTTTGCCATGAAGGCCACAGGGCGGCCCAGTGCATGCCCCAGGAGGGGTGGGTCGAGATGGGAGCCGTGGTTGGACACCACCACCAGCGCTCCCTGCTTCGGCACGTGGTGCAGGCCTTGGGTGGAGCCTCGGAACAGCCCTCGGAACAGGGGAAACACCAGCAGCCAACTAACCAGGCGGTAAGCGAGGCTGGGCTTTGGAGACTGGGCCAGTGTTGCGTTGCTCACTGGCCGAGATCGCCGGAACTGGCGATCTGTGCTGTGGTCACGCCGTTCATGCTGCGTTTGGCCAGACCGCTCAGCACTTTGCCCGGCCCGATCTCCACCAAGGTGTCGATGCCACCCTCCGCCATGGAGGCCATGGTCTCCCGCCAGCGGACGCCGGTGGTCATCTGTTTTTTCAACCGTTGCTTGAGGCTGGCTGCTTCGGTGCAGCCGGTGGGATCGCTGTTGCTCAGCACTGGGATCCGAGCATCGCGGAAGCTGACACTATCCAGCGTTGCGGAGAAGGCCTGAGCTGCCTCGGCCATGAAGGGGGAGTGAAAGGCCCCGGAAACCGCCAGCGGAATGGCGCGTTTGCAATTGAGGTTCCCGCTCACGCTCTCCACCGCGTCCGGTTGCCCCGAGATCACCACCTGGGCGTCGCTGTTGTCGTTGGCGATGCTCACTCCATCTGTGTCGTTCACCAACGCTTCAAGCTGGCTGCGGTCGAAGCCGATTACGGCCGTCATCGCGCCGCAGCCGGCGGCCGCCATCAGTTCGGAGCGGGTGTGCATCAGCTTGAGGCCCGTTTCCAGATCAAACACGCCAGCGGCATAGAGCGCCACCAGTTCCCCCAGGCTGTGGCCAGCAGCCAGCGAAGCAGCCCGCCCTTGCTCGATCAGGTTGTCTACCAGCAGGGACTCCACCACGAATAGAGCCGGTTGGGTGTTGCGGGTGTCATTGAGGTCGTCGGGACCGTTGCCGCCGCCGCCGTTGCCCTGGCAGATGGCCAGCAGGTCCCGGCCCAGCAGTTCGGACGCCATGGCGAAGCGCTGACTGGCGCCGCTGAGGCTGAGCACCGGATCCGCCATACCCACCTTTTGTGAGCCCTGGCCGGGAAAAACCCAGGCGATCGCCATGACGTGTCAGCACCGATGTGCGGGGAGATTACGCGGGCCCGCTCCAGCGCAGCAGGGCTGCACCCCAGCTCAGACCTGCGCCAAAGCCACTGCTAGCGATGCGGTTACCCGGTTGAATGCGTCCATCCCGAACCGCTTCGTCCAGCATCAGAGGAATGGTGGCGGCTGAGGTGTTGCCATAGTGGGCCAGGTTGCTCAGCACCTTGTCGCTAGGAATCGAGAACCGCTCCGCCACGGCATCGAGGATGCGCTGGTTGGCCTGGTGCAACAACAGCCAGTCGAGGGAATCCGGTTGGGTCTCTGTGGTCTGGAGCAGCTTCGCCAGGATCGCCGGCACCTCGCGCACGGCGAACTTGTAGACCTCCTGGCCATTCATCTGAATCGGGTGAAAGCCGCCGCGCTGATAGCTGGCATCGCCCACCAGAGGGGCGCGGTCCATGCTCTGGGGCAGCTGCAAGACCTCACCTCGGCGGCCATCGGAGCGCAGCAGGAACCCCTGTAGGTCGTCCCGCTCGGGGGAGGCTTCCATCACCAGGGCGCCGGCTGCATCACCGAACAGCACGCAGGAGCGGCGATCGTCCCAGTCGACCCAGCGGCTGAGCTGGTCGGCCCCCACCACCAGGATCCGTTGCACCGCCGCAGCGCGCAGGTACTGGGCCGCAGTCACGACAGCGAACAGGAAACCGCTGCAGGCGGCGGTGAGATCGAAGGACGCAGCATTCACCGCCCCGATGCGGGCCTGTAGCCGCGGTGCGGAACCAAACAGATCATCGGGTGTGGAGGTGGCCAGCAGGATCAGATCCAGGCTTTCCGCCGACCATCCCGCCATGGCCAGAGCGCGTTCAGCCGCCAGGCCGTTCAGTTCGCCCAGGCTTTCGTCCGCCCCAATGACCCGTCGAGCCGCAATTCCTGTGCGGCTGCGAATCCAGTCATCGCTGGTTTCCACACGTTGCCCCAGCTCGGTGTTGCTGATAGAGCGCTGCGGAGTGGCGCTGCCACTGCCTCGGAACACCACGCCACCGGTCCTGTGCAGCTGCTCGACCAAAGCGGGGTGGGATACGAGTGGCGTCAGTCAATCACAGCCGCTCTGCAGAGCGGCAAGATCCTCCATCACGCCATGGCTGGCGGCGGAATGGGCGATGCGGAGGGCACTTACCACTGACAGCGCTTTGCTGCTGCCATGGCCGATCACTGCTACACCGTTGACACCGAGTAGCAGTGCCCCGCCATGTTCGGCATGGTCCAGTCGTTTCTTGATCCGCCGCAGGTTGCTGCGCAGGAAGGCTGAACCCACCTTGCCTCGCCGGCCACGGGGCAGTTCAGCCCGAAGCACCCCCAGCAAAACGCTGCCCACGGACTCCAGGAATTTCAGCAGCACATTGCCGGTGAAACCGTCGCAGACGACCACATCGAATGCACCGGACAGCACATCTCTGCCCTCGCAGTTCCCGGTAAAGTGCAAGCGAGCCTCACCGCGCAGCAGCTCGTGGGTCTTGAGGGCCAGATCGTTGCCTTTGCAATCCTCCTCACCGATGTTCAAAAGCCCGATCCGTGGTTCCTTCACCTGGAGTACATCCCGGCTGTAGATGTTGCCCAGCAGGGCGAACTGGTGCAAATAGACCGGTTTGCAATCCATGTTGGCGCCGACATCCAGCACCAGCACCGGTTGGCCGGGGTCTTTGGTGGGGAACAGGGCACCGATGGCAGGCCGGTCGATTCCCTTCAGCCGCCCGAGACGAAAAATCGCCGAAGCCATCATCGCACCGGAGTTGCCGGCGGAGTACACGGCCATGGCCTGACCTTTCTTCACCAGATCCATGGCCAGGTTGATGCTGGCGTCGCGTTTGCGTCGCACGGCGGTGGCTTCATCGTCCATGCCGATGGACGGTCCGCTGGCGACAAGGTCGAGATGATCGGCTGATTGGGCACTCTTGAGTCGCTCACGGAGGCTCAAGGCATCAGCCGCTGCCAAAACCTTGTCGGTTTCACCGACGAAGCGGATTTTCAGAGGTAGGCGATCAATCGCCTCGAGGCATCCCTCCAGGATCGGCCCTGGAGCATGGTCTCCGCCCATGCCGTCGACGGCGACCCAGATCCGATCGGCTTCCTGGATCTCGTCGTCCTCCGTGCTGCCCTGGAGCCAGCGCAGGGGGTCGAAACCCAATGGTTGCAGCATGGTGCTTGCCATTGTCCCTGCAACAGTCCCCGCTGCTGAAGCGGAACTGGTGGCCGTATCGACCAGGGAGGTGACCGCAGCATTGCGGCGATACCAGATCACCAGGCGACGGATCGCCCGGGGTCGGTTGCTCTTGCTTCCGGACTCTGGGGTCCGGGCGGAATCAGGGTCCTTCGGAGGCAACGGAGTCGATGATGCGCTGGAACAGATACCCGGTGCCGCGAGCCGTCAGGATCAGCTCGGGGTTAGCGGGATCGTCCTCCAGTTTGGAGCGAAGCCGAGAAATATGAACATCCACCACACGGGTATCCACGTGGCGTTCTGGGGTATAACCCCAGACTTCCTTGAGGATCTCGCCCCGATTGAAGGGTTCGCCAGAGCGACTCACCAGTAATTCCAGCAGGCTG
>QCSJ01000047.1 GCA_003211535.1 Synechococcus sp. AG-670-A05
ATTCTGTAGAAGCCAACGATTCGTGAGGCGTTCTGAATTACAGCGTGATTAACTTCGCTTGGAGAAATACCGCACCACGCACCATCCCAAGTAGAAAGCCACACCGACATAGATCAAACAGCCAAGAAGCTCAGCGGGCTGGCTACCAGCGAAAAAAAGCCATCGGCCAGCTAAAGCAAGAGCCGTAACTACACCAAGCTTTGTGAGCTGAGGATACTTTTCAAGCATTTTCACTCCAGCAATTCAATATCTTCTTGCGTTCATGAAAACTCCTAGGATTGCCATCAAAATCAGCAGACTGTATAAGCCACCTCCACCTCCAAATCCAAAAATTGGAATGATGAACGGAAAGCCAAATCCTCCTCGTCTATAGCTTCTTATATAGCCACCTCCACGTCGAATCCCTCCCCCGTAATTTGGCCTAGAGAATTGTCGGAAGGTGCTCCCGCCAATCCGACCGCCTCTCGCTGCCTCAGCAGGAGGACTACACATAGGCAAGGAAACCGCAACCAGCAGAGGAAGGGAGAACCACCTCAGCAACTTTTTTTTGTTGGTTTTCAACTCACTGGAGCTCTCTGATCCTACATAGACGTCTTAGCAAAGATGGAGCTAATGCGTGACCCTCTTGACCATTGCCCAAGATCTTTCGGGGATGGCTTCACGACTTTCTTTAGCCACCTGAGCAAGCGTGATGTCTTTGAGGTAGATATCTCGCAACTCTTGGGCACAGGTGTGCCCATTAATAGCAAATTCAATGGTCACGCCGTCACTAAACTCTGGCCGTTCTTCCAAAGTCAAACGAAAAGCCTTGTGGCGGATGTGGGTCCAGAACAACTTGCTTGCAGGAGCACCTCCGTTCGTGAGTGTGATCTCGGGATCAACCACTAAGCCTGCAGCGTGCATCAGAAGAAAGTTGAGCGTCTCTCCAACCTGTGATCCGTTGGGATTTTTCTCCGGCCTCATTTATTGCGGGAAGACAAGGTATCTAGAAGGCTTTCTCTTCTCAAGTCTGTCCATGAACCCCTTGTGCTCGCTCCGATATGAATGGGTCTCGTAGATTGCACGATCACCCTTGGTTTCCCCCAAATAACAACGCCAATCGCCTTCAACCACCCGATACTCCTCACCAACCAACCGGCAAGCATCCTCAGCTCGGTGGAAGAAGAACCACTGCAGCAAGAGGGCGTCATAAAGGTCCACCCAGTTGCGATAACCCTTTAATCGGTTTCTTCCCTCCCACTCCAGCGACTTGTAGGCATCAGGAGTGAGGTCTTGCTTTGCGTAACCTCCGGAGAGTTCTATGACCTTCTGGATCAACCGGTCCCAGTCATCACTTGTCAATGAAGGATGACCCTTCATCTGCCGGCTGAACTGAGGGAAAGCGGGAGGTGACCAATGCTTGAACTCGCCAAGCATGGCTTTGCGATAAGCATTGTTAAGGACCTTGCGAATGTCTTCCTTGGATCCAACTCCTGTCCTGGTTTTGCCTTCAGTGGCCGCAAAAAGCTTGAAGTGATCCTCATAAGTGATCTCATCCACTCTTTTGAGTGGGATGTCGCTGTGCTTATTGATCCTTGCCCAGATGCTCTTGAGATCTCGGATATCACGAACCAAATTCCGCTTGCTTGTCTCTCGATTCTTCTCATCAATTACTAAATCCCAGTAATGGGTCAGTGTCCTGGTGACCTCAACCTCTAAGTTCCTCGCCTCGTCAAGACGTTGCTTTACCCGTTCGTTTGCCTGGATCTTGGCCCGCTTACCAGCTTCATAGGGATCATCTGTCTTAGGGCGGCCCTACTCCCATAGCCGCTTGCCGGACTTATTTCTCCCGGCGTTAGGCCTTGGATCATCTGTCTCCTCAGGCAGATACCTCCACCCGAGGTTTTTGCTATTTGCGACCCGGTAGATCACCAGGTTGCTTGGGTAGGAGCCCTTCACGCCAAAGTCACTTACCGGCAGTGATTTCCAGTTGCCTGGCAGGGGCGTTGGCATAGGGTGGCTGCACATACCGGAGCACCTGTCAGGGCGAGGCTCCGGCACAGATCACGCCAGCCCATGGTTTGTGCGTGATATGTGAGTAGCAACCAAAGCGCCATATTTGGCGATCTTTGGTATCAAGCTACACCAGATGTGGCGTTAACGGGGCGTTTGGGTCGGCACGTCTCCTGTTCAAATCTGGGTCCTGGTATTCCTAGATGTCAAATCTGTAGTGTCATTACTCTCACCTGATGCAGGCACGGATCGGGTGTTCGACAACGCCGACAGCTTTGCCATGGTGTTTGATCGGACCTGGAAGCAGCTGCGGTCCAAGGGCAACGATGATCGAAGCCAAGAAGAACATATGGAAGCCGTGTTCTCGGCCATGGCAGATCACCCCTTTCTTATCAGCTCGCCTGAGATGGCCAGAAAGGTTGCTGCCTTCCGGATCCGCCTACTAGAGCTCAGCTGATGCGATCAAGCGGAAAGCAAATCGATCTGCGGATCATCGACGTACTCGGTGTCGACTTCAGCGTGCTCACTGACTGCTTCGTCTTCCACCCTCTCTTCTTCGATCGCCTGGTCGAATTCGCCTTCAGGTTCCGATAGGGAAGTCTGCTCAGCGTGGAGAGCAACCACCTGAGCCGGAGCCAGTCGATCTCGGAGCAGGCGCATCGTCTCTTCACTGGCTGACAGCAACACGCCTGCGTCATCACTGATGAAGTCACGATCGGCATCAGCGATCTGGTTCTTCTCCACCTCAGCCAGCCTCCCCTCCAGGGCCATCAGACGATCAGCCAGGGTTTCGGCAACTTCACTGAGGTTGAGCAGATGTTTGCACAACTGCTGCTCGAACGCGGTGCGCGGGGAGGAGGAGGTCACCGGGCTTGCCTCGTGCTGAGAAATTTCGCTGATGGTATCGATGCTTCAGCCGCTGTCCACGGCATGCCTTACAGGCGACTTGTCGCAGGAAGCTGGCTTAAATTCCTTGCCCAAGAACGCGGGTGTTGATGTCCAGGCTGAACAAGCTGCTGAAGATCAGCGTCTGGGTAGCGACATTCATCGTGGCCGTCGTGCTGCTGCAGCGCTACGGCATTGCACCGCTTCAGGACGCCGTGAAAGGGATGGGTTTCTGGGCGCCGCTCGGGCTATTTCTGCTGCGGGGCGTGAGCATCATTCTCCCGGCCCTGCCGAGCTCGATTTACTCTCTGCTGGCAGGTTCACTGCTGGGGTTCCAAACCGGATACCTAACGATCACCCTCTCGGATCTGGTGTTCTGCAGCACGGCCTTCTTCATCGCCCGTCGCTGGGGTCGCGGGCCGGTGAGCCGTCTAGTCGGAGCAAGCGCGATGAAACGGATCGATGGCTTCAGCAAGAACCAGCTGGAAGGCAACTTCTTCTTGATGACGGGCCTGCTGATGACCGGTCTGTTTGATTTCCTCAGCTATGCCATCGGCATCAGCCGCACACATTGGCGAGTGTTCGCGCCAGCGCTGCTGATCAGCGTGTTGATCAGTGATTCGATCCTGGTGGCCGTGGGCGCGGGAGTGGCCCAGGGCGCCAGCCTCACCCTGGGCTTAGCTCTGCTCGCGATGTTTGCGCTGGCCACCTTCACCGGACTGATGAAACGGAAAACATCCTCCAAGGACGACCCCCATTCCCCCGTGCATCCAAACTGATCAAAGACGATGCATCCCTTCACCCAATGCATGTCGAATCACCCGCCCACCAGGCTGCGGTGATTGTTTTAGGGAACACTGGTTACATTGACGAGATGAGGCCTGTTCTTGATGAGCGCGCTTGCGGATCCGAGAATCGAAGCATTACAGAATAAAGCTGGGGCTAGTGGCGAACTGGATATGCCCATCGGTGAAGGATGCTTCCGCATCAACCTGCGCGACGAGAACATCGAGCTTTGGCAAGAAACGCTGGAACAGCAGAACGCAACCCACAGCACCAGACTCTTGCTCGCATGTGAACAAAGCAACGGTGAACTGAAGGACACCCGACTCACCTGGGTTGTGGGGTCAGCCATTCGCAGAGCCAGCGCCAAAAGTCCCACCGCTGCGGCTGTATTGCTGCAACAACTTGGCATCCCTGAACCTCTGACCCAGGCCGCTGTCGATCGTTGCCCGGGGCTTGGTGAAGACCTGGTGTGGGCTTTTTATCTGGAACGCCATGGCTGGCTCATTGCCACCCCTGTCGCTGCGATCAAGCCTTGATAGCTGACATCCCTGATTTAGCGGAGCTGATTCGCAGCGCTCAAGTGCAAGGACTGAGCGGAGACGACTCTTTACCTGCAGAAGCGCGCCAAATCATTGGGGCAGCAGATAAGGAGCGTCGACAACTCAGCCAGGAGGAACTGCTCAACCTCTGCGCAGCCTGTGGACAGGATGCGTCACTACCCCTAAGGCTCCAAAACCATGCAGATGATCTGGTGAACCAGGCCAGATGTCACCTGCTGGAGCAACAACCACAGCTCGTGCAGCACGGCGGAGCCCTGTACCCCAGCGAACGGGCAGATGCCTGCTGGCGGGACTGCTGGAACTTTCTGCGCGTGATCGTCTATGCCGTGGCCTGCCAGCGGAGCAACTTCACAAACCCCAGGGGCATGGCAGCGCTTCGTGATCTGTATCGGCGGATGCGTGTGCCCATGGAGGGCCTGAATATCGCGTTGAGTCAGCTAAAAGTGCTTGCAGCGCATAGGTTCGAGCGAGAAACAGATCAGGTGCTGGTCAACGCCTGCTTCCAACACTTGCTCGAACACCTCAACAAAACTGCAGTTAAGAGCTGATATGAGAAAAACGAAGACTCCTTAGGGTCGCGGGAGAATCAGCCTCTAAGCATTTCCACCCACTAAACATGGCATGGCCATCCCGCTACTTGGGCATCCGCTCAGCACACAAAACGTTCGTGTCAGGAACCTTGCGAGTGAAAACATCACCGTTCAGAGCCGGCTGTACGGAAAATCTGCTGCCGAAGACGCAGACGCGCGGGCCGATATGGACAACCTGCTCGAGCAAGCCTATCGGCAGGTGTTTTCCATGCCATGCGAAGAGATCGCGAACCATTCCTAGAATCACAGCTCCGCAACGGCAACGTCACCATTCGCGATTGCATGCGTGGCCTTCTGTTGTCCGAGGGGTTCCAGCAGGGTTACTACCAGTTCAATTCGAACTACCGGATGGTGGATCAAGTCGTTAACTGTGTCTTAGGGCGGCCCGTTCATTGAGATGCCGAAAGGCGTCCCTGGTCGATTGTGATCGGCGAGAAGGGTTTCACCGTATTCGTTGATGCCCTGCTGGACAGCAGCGAGTTCATGGAGAGCTTCGGCTATGACCTCGTGCCGCAGCAGCGGTCGAGGCTAATCCCCGGGCGGGCCCTCGGGGAAACGCCGATCTACAAACAGTTCCCTCGTTACGGGGCCGATTGGCGGGATGCACTACAACCGGGCACCATGCGATCAAGACGCTCAGATACAACAGCTGAAGACCTCCGCGGCCTAGGTCAACGGCCAGCCACCGGCTTTCGCACTAAAACTCTGGCTTGGCCTTACTCTCGTGGGCGGATTAGAAATGAGACGAGTGGTCCTTACGATCGCGATAACAATGTTGAAAAGTTGAGATGTCCACCGCCGGATCTTCACCCCTCAACCTACGTGAGTGGAAGGCACCAGAAAAGCTTCTACCTAATGGTTCACCTCTCCTACCGGTTGATGCAAGAGGTGCTGACTGGCACGGGATGGAGCTGGGCGGACTCGATTTACGCGGAGCAAAGCTTTGTCGCTGCGATTTACGAGGCACAGATCTCAGTCATTGCCAACTTGATGGCGCTGACCTCCGACTAGCTCGCTACGACAACCAAACCGTCGTACCTGTTGGTTTCGACTTGAACAGCAGTGGAGCTGTGGGGCCCGGCGCCAAGCTCAACGGTGTCTATCTCAACAGCACCGACCTGCGAGGCATGGATTTGCGGGGAAGCATGCTTCTTGGCACCTATCTCAGTGGAGCTGACTTGAGCGGGGCGATACTTGACGGGGTTTCACTGGCCGGTTCAGATCTCCGGTCATCCACCATGCGGGGGGCAATGTGCCGCGGAACTCGATTCGGCACCTGCGAACTAGACATGGCTGATCTTCGAGGCGCTGACTTGGAAGGAGCTGTACTAGAGACGGTCGAGTCGATCAGAGGCGCCGATTTTTCCTTATGCACAGGGTTGGGCACTCAGATAGATGCTCTGTTGTCTCGGTCAATTGAAGAACTCGATTGCTGGAATCCAATAACAAGGTCTACAACGCGGAACAGCCTTGAATCGCTTCGGGCTGGTATTGCCAATTAGCCTCTGCCTGCCCTCATACGGATAACGAGCCTTAACCCACAACTGCTTGAGGGCGAGGAAATAAGGCGAAAAGGTCACGTCACGCAACATATAAACACACTTGATTGAGGTTTATAAAGAACACGTTCTGTCAGAACGCTTCTGACGGAGCATTGTGTGGCGAAACGCCAGTGCATCCATGCCCTTTGGTCCTGCCTCACTTCTAGGGGTCGAACGCTTCTCGGAAGAGAGTGAGGCACCATTCGAGCTGATCCCTGGCGATGACGACGCACGAAAAGAACAGATCATTCGGGCGGTGTACAAGCAGGTTCTTGGCAATGCTTACGTCATGGACAGCGAGCGTCAGGTCGTCGCTGAATCCCAGTTCAAGCTTGGAGAGATCAGCGTCCGTGAACTGGTTCGCCGCATAGCCAAGAGCGACCTGTATCGCAGCCGCTTCTTTGAAAGCTGCGCACGTTACCGCTACATCGAGTTAGCCTTCCGCCACCTACTGGGTCGCGCGCCCACTGACTTTGAGGAAATGCGCGGCCATTCTGAGCGGCTTGACAGCACGGGATACGACGCCGACATCGACAGCTTGGTCGACTCTGATGAGTATCAGAACGCTTTCGGAGAATGGACGGTGCCCTTTCAGCGGGGTTGGAAGACCGAGAGCTGTGGAACCATGCAGGAATTCACCTGGAGCTTTCAACTGTTGCGAGGCAATAGCAGCAGCAGTCTGAAAGGAGACCTGGCTGGCATCAGCAGCAAGCTCGGTGGTTCTGCCTATCAGAACCGTGCTATCCCCGTGGTTCCACCGTCTTCAACCGAGGCCTTGGGATGGAGTTTCCGTCCATCCCCAAATCTGCAGGATGCACCAACTCGCCTGGGGGTCGGCGCAGGCGAGCAAGGCCTCACCTATCGCGTGGAGGTCACCGCCTACAGCGCCAACAACGTCCGTCGGATCTCCCGCTACACCCGCAGTAACCGGGTCTTCTACGTGCCGTTCGACAAGCTCTCGGAGCAGTTCAAACGCATTCACCGCGAAGGAGGAAAGATCGCCAGCATCACGCCGGTGACATAAAGCCGCCCTCACTGAAATCAATTACTCCAAGACCTCTACAAACCCTCTCCTGAACAATGGCCAGCAATCAAACATCACTCGGCTTTGGAGCAACCACAAAGTGGGGAAATCCGGTCAGCTTCCAGCGCAAAAGCCAAGCTAATCAGAAGCCGGCCCTGACAATCGGGGAGTTCAAGAAGCAATCCTGCGATCAAATGGCGATCGGAGTGGGCCCCCGTAGTCACGCCGACTGCCCTCACCGTGTCACAAGTGAGTGTTACAGCCCCGAGGACAATGGCGCTCTAGACGCAGTCATTGCGTCGTGTTACCGACAAATCTTCGGGAACGCACATGTAATGGACTTTGAGCGGTGCACAGAACTTGAGGCTCAGCTCAGGGACGGCCGTCTGACCGTGCGTGACTTCATCAGAGGGCTGGCAAAGTCAAACTTCTACAAAAGCCGGTTCTTCAACAGCGTTGCTCCACAGCGAGGTGTCGAACTGAATGTCAAACATCTTCTAGGGCGCGCTCCGGAAACCCAGGCTGAAATTTCTGCCATGATCACCCTGCAGGCAGAGCTGGGGCAGGGCGCCCTCATCGACAGCATCGTTGACTCAGCCGAATACCTCGAAGTATTCGGAACCGATGTTGTGCCTTATGCCCGTTCATGGAGTTCTCCCGCAGACCTCTCAACTGCTGCATTCCCGATGCTGGCAGCTCTCGAGAAGAGTTTCGCCGGCAGTGATAGTGCCCGTGGAGGAAGTCCGGCGCTAACCAGAAGCCTGGCCTCGGGCATCGCTCCCCGTATCAGCGTCCCTAGTCAGGCCGTGGGCGTGCGTCCCTCCGCAAGCTTCACTTCTGGTCGTTTCAGCAGTAAAAATCCTGGCATCACCAGTGGTACAGACTCCGCTCCGCTTCGTGGCGACGCATACGTCACCTTTGGTCTTGGCCAACGTGAACAGGAAACATTTCAGCGTTGCCCGGGAGACAGCCCGGATCAGCTCAATGCCCTGATTCGCACTGCCTACAAACAGGTCATGGGTAACCCCCACCTGATGGAGTTTGAACGCGCCCTATCGGCAGAAAGCAAGTTCATCGATGGTTATCTGAGCACCCGTGAATTTGTGCGGGCTGTCGGCCTTTCAGCTGAATACAAACGGCGATTCTTCGAGACCAACGCCCCTTATCGATTCATTGAGCTGAACTTCAAACATTTCCTCGGTAGAGCCCCACAGTCCCAGGCTGAGATCAGCGAACACACCAACATCCTCGCTGAAGGTGGTTACGAAGCTGAAATTTGCAGCTACGTCGACAGCATGGAGTATCAGAGCATCTTTGGTGAGGACACTGTTCCATACGCCAGGATCCTCACCGAAAACGGCCGCTCCCAAGTTGCCTTCAATCGCCATCTGAGCCTGGCAGAAGGCTTCGCAGCTAGTGACACGGTCCTTAGCAGCTCTTCTCTTGTAACCTCCGTTGCCACAGGAATGGTTCCCAGTGGCTGGAGTGCGACGACGACCCGAATCAACCGAACCGGAACACAATCTGGCGCGCCTGATCCCACGAAGAAGCGCTTCAGGATTGTAGTAGCCACTCAGGCAGCTCGGTCACGTCAGCGCACCGCAGGAAACACTTATCTCGTCTCTGGGAAGGACATGTCCAAACAAATGAAGTACATCCATGCACGTGGAGGGAAAATTGTGTCCATCACCGAGGTGATGTAAGAGCAGATCTAGTCCCGCCATAGGGGGCCCCGATTGAGGCGGCTCCTATAGATTTCAAACCCATCCCAGCATCATGACTGAGCCCACAACTCTTGCCTCACAACCCAACGTTGATACCAGTCATGCCGCTGAGGTCATTAAACAAACGTACCGCCAAGTTTTCGGCAACCGGCACCTGATGGAGCTTGATGTGAACAGCTCCCTAGAGGCACTATTCATGAATGGTGATCTAACCGTCCAGGGATTTGTAATGGCACTCGCTCAGTCTGAGACCTACAAGAAACTGTTCTTTGAAACCAACAGCCCATATCAGTTTGTTGAACTTAATTTCAAGCATCTTCTTGGCCGTCCTCCTCATGATCAAGTCGAGCTAATGAACCATATCCGGCTGCTGCAAGATGAAGGATTTGAAGCTGAGATTGCAAGCTATATCTACAGTGAAGAATATCTTTCAGCCTTCGGAGTCGACCAGGTCCCATGCAACCGATCCTTAGACAGCATGGTTGGAGGACGAACGCTGAACTACACCCGATCCAGATTAGTTGATGCAGGTTACGCCGGATACGACAGTGCAGAGCGCCAGTCCAAGTTGCTGCAAAGCCTCTGCTTAGGCCTCACACCAGCTGTGGTTGATCGCAAGAGTGTCGGAAACGCCGATTCCTTAACGATCAATTGGACATCCCGTCGCCAGGTTGGTCCAAATCGGCGCGCTATGCAGAAGTCGGTCGTCAGCCAGACGTCCATGTCAGCAACTATTCGAACGATCCTCGCCCAAGGCGGAAAGATCCTATCTATTGCGAAGGCTTAATCCTTAGCGCTTTTTCCGCAATCCAGTCAAGCAAATCAGTCATGATTGCCGAGTGGTCATACAAAGATGACCCTCAAGGACACATTCACCAGACTCACAACTGACAACGGTTTCCTCATGCCAATACTTCGCCCAACTACATGCGTACAACCAACTCAGAAGACTGCATTTCAGCAATCAATAGCTTCTGCACCAATGGCCATGTCGATGATGATCGATTCCATGGTTAACATGATGCAAAGCAGTCGTCAGCCACTGGATGACCACAGCATTAAAAAGAATGACGATTGAGCAATTTGTTGCTCAAAGTGTGGGTAAATGGCGCTCTATGAGATCCGGGCATTCTCTCGCTTTTCAACAATTCGAAGACGTTCTTAGCGAAGTAAACATTGAATACATCGAGAAAAGCAATTCTGCCGTTCAAAAACTACTTTCAACCGCAAATTCAAATCACGTACTTAACTCCGATATTATCGCTCCATTTAAGATGGAGTGGTCAGCTGAAAGCGATTGGGAGCCAGAAGATCCATCACAAGTTTCATCAGGCTCGTGCTTGATCATCCCACTGAGAAAAAATGATTATTCCGGCATACTCATCAGAAGCGTGGGGTATGCAGAATCAGAATTAGCAGAGTCTATATACCAGTTTTTAGACGATGGCACATTCTTGCTTACAACTCATTATGAGCAATCAATTGCAGAGGAACGAATCTGGTTTGTTTCAGAAAATGTTCGCTGCAGATCATCTGTGTTGAAGACATCCGCGGGCTCAGGAATTCTACAAACTTCATTTGCCTCTGAAGTCAGACAAGTTAAGGCCTAGAGGTACACCAATGAGCAATTATTCAGCAATTATAGAATTTGCAAAGGCTCTTGCGGGTACGTTCGATAACATCAATCAAGCGCAAGAAAATCCAAAAGATTTCGCACGAATCAATATTATCTTCCGACCATTACCTTGGCGCATCTTTGAAGGGCCAGGCTTTTATTCCGAGCAGTGCTATGACTATGCTCCATGGGATCCATATAGGCAAGGGATACATCGATTAACACTAGATCAGAACCTGTTCATAATGGAGAATTTTGCATTTGCCAATCCACGCCGACTTGCCGGCGCTGGACGAAATCCTGAGCTTTTGGATGAACTCCATTCAGCATCGTTGAAAAAACGCTGCGGCTGTGCCATGCATTTCCGAATCAAAGCCCCTGGGCATTACACTGGCCACGTTGAACCTGGCAAAACTTGTCTGATTCCAAGGGACGGAAAACTAACTTATCTTGTTAGTGAAGTTGAATTCAACCAAACCAGCTGGATTAGTCGGGATCGTGGATATGATCCAGAAAATGACACGCGAGTCTGGGGGTCAGAGCACGGAATGCTGCGATTCAAAAAAATCGCAAGTTTTACAGATGAAATCACCAATGAATGGCTAGAGTTGAATATCTGAACCATGATTGATAATGAGAAACAAATGAAAGCCTGGATACGTTCACAACATTTGATATGTGTTGGAAGTGACTTTATTTTTGAAACTGTCGATCAAACCCAACTAGACAAGTTCGAGACCTGCATTAGAGCGATGGGGGGGAAAATTAGAACCGTAAAAGCAGTTGGAAACTGGCCGATGGGCCCTAGACGATCATTCAAAATCCTGCAAGCTACTGCAAGTGTTCCAAGACCCGGAGGGGAAGTTTTGGTCACCTACTGGGCCAAAAAGGGAAGCAAAACTACAAGGTATTCTGAGATATCTTCTTGATCGAGGAGGCTCATTCATCAAACCACCCCATCCAGGTATCTTGAGTAAAGTCTGTGTATTTACTCCACCTTCTTAAAATAGTCAAGGAATCAAAATCATATCCCCTAGAGACAGCGATTGATATCACCTCATCTTGATTGAGGGCTGCTTTTATTTCAGCTTTAAGATCAGGATCTTGACGGACCAATGCTATGAATGATTCCAAAGATAGGTCTTTCCTTACGTTAGAGGGTGAATCCGTCATACCAGAGACTGATCAGTAAAAACATATCCATTGTAGTTTAAACTCCATCCATTAACATGGCGCGCCATAGCGCGACCTTCCTAAATGCCCATGACCAGTGCGTAATAGGTATCACAAGAATCTTTGCCAATTCTGCATCACTCAAAGTCTTACGATCCAAAGAAAGATGTAGCTGCCATTCACGCGATGAAAAAACAAATCCTTTAGAAGCTGCGTAATCAACGATATCCTGATCAGACTCACAAGCCTTCAACCCAGTGGCGATTGAATGGTCGTAAACAACCGCTTGGATGAATTCGTTAATTGGAGGTGAATTCATTCTCAACAACTCTCAATCCACAAAGCAAAGTTTATATTCGTACAAATCATTTGAAGCACCAATGGCCCCCCAGGGCAGCGCAAAAGACGCCAGGGAATATTCTTTTCAAGAACACCAGAATCTACTGTGATCTTTGGTGGACTTGTTGCTTGTTCATAGGGTATGAGTGCAGCGCCAGTTAATGCTGGTTCAATTGAGTCAACGATTGTTTTCAGCTGATCGAGCGCTGTGATCTCGTTTAACTTGGCTTGGACATCCTCCCTTTCTTGAATGACCGAGACAAATTCAGAGAGCGCTTGCTCACGCTCAGGGGACACAGGCATCATGTTGCGGCAAACAAATCGAATACTACCAAAAAAGTCTTTGCATTTTATTACGGCAACAGCAGCCTGAGCAGGCAGAGCATATCGATGGAGTAGTCTAAAATATAAGCTTTTAGCGTGAAACTTATAAAACCTTGCACAAGCAAATTCTAAACTTATTTTAGAATAACGAACAATTGCCTTTATCACCTCTAGCAATCAACACGCCTAAGCAAAATCATGGCAGAGCGATTCGACACTTTAGTTGAAGGATTAACAGAAGATCGTGCAATATCTGTGATTCTTGCCGACCCAGACACATTGGATCGACCTGTCGACAAATATATGGCTGCAACGAGGCTGGGAGCAAGCGACACTGAGGAATCCCTTGATTTCCTCATTAAGGCAGCAGAACTAAGTCCAGAACATCTATTTGACCGAATCACACGACGCAAAGCCATTGACGCCCTAGGCCGCAGAAAAAGCCCTAGGGCGCTACCTACTCTGTTTCGCTCACTGTCTTGCACAGATGAGGCCGCCGTAATTAACGCTGTAGACGCCATCACAAAAATTGGTGCGCCCCTAACAGAGATCGATCAGAGAAGCTTGATCAAGGCACTCGACGGGTCAGATATCCAGAAGCGCGCAGTAATCCAGGCCTTTTGCAGGCTGAAAATCAACAAGGCAGAAGAGGCAATACGCCCACTCGCGGACGATCAGAATCCGCTCGTCTGCGGAGCCGCAAAAGCATATCTAGCAAGAGTACACAAAGAGAAGTCCGGTCTTGATCTTCTGGTTCCCCAGCTGATCGATCCCATCGCTGGGCGACGCCGATCCGCCGTCATTGACCTAGGCGATGCTGGTGATGTCACAAGATTGGAGGCATTAGTTACGGCACCTGTGTCAATGTCTCTACGGGCAAGAAGCGCGTTCCAGCTTGTAGATCCCAACAAAACATGTCAAATTCCTGATGAATATTCAGAATTAATAACGCAACTTTTGCAGGATAATCCACTCAAGTTAAAACTCAGGCAGGAGTGGGTATGCCCTGTGAAGGCAGTTGAAATCGAAAACAACCTTCAACACCGTGACGAAGCACGCCAATACGGCGGGGCTTCTAGCCTAATGAATATGGAGAGAAGCAAAAGAATGGGATTGATTGATGAAATTAAACAAAAGCTATGGAGCGACTATGTTACTCACTATTACTTAACAGCCGTCATCAGTCTTCAAGGCTTGTCAGAAAGGAGTGACTTGGTCCGTCAAGCTCTGGCCGAAACGATCCCTCAGTACACAAAGTCCAGGATTGCAGCAGCCTGGGGTTGCCTGAAATTGGGGCTTACTGATCAGAAACCCCTCCTCGAGGAGCTTTCAATCTCAGCTAACTGGTTACCATTAAAGTGGACCTGCAGGGAGGTCCTTAAACAGTTGTCATAATTAATGGCAGCCTCAGTAACAAACAGGCCAAGTGATGTCGCGATGTTGCTGAATTTTCTTTTGTCAACTTGTGTGTCCTGACACACTTGTCTGGGAGATCAGCAACAAAAGCAGCGCTACTGTCCCTCTTGATGCGGAATGCATCTCCCCAAACAACGTATTCCCCAACCCATGCTCGACGCATTCTCACGGGCTGCTGTCTCAGCCGATTCCAGCGGCTCTTTCATCGGCGGCGGCGAACTGGCCTCTCTGAAGTCATTCATTGCCGATGGCAACAAGCGCCTCGACGCTGTTAACGCCATCACCTCTAATGCCAGCTGCATCGTCTCAGACGCCGTTGCAGGTATCTGCTGCGAGAACACCGGTCTGACCGCACCAAACGGTGGCGTTTACACCAACCGCAAGATGGCTGCCTGCCTGCGTGATGGTGAGATCGTTCTGCGTTACGTCTCCTACGCCCTGTTGGCTGGTGATGCTTCTGTACTCCAGGACCGCTGCCTGAACGGTCTGCGTGAAACCTATGCTGCTCTGGGTGTTCCCACTGGTTCAGCCTCCCGCGCCGTGGCCATCATGAAGGCCGCTGCTGGTGCCCTGATCACCAACACAAACAGCCAGCCCAAGAAGATGGCTCTGACGTCTGGAGATTGCTCCAGTATTGCCGGCGAAGCAGCCAGCTATTTCGACATGGTGATCAGCGCTATCAGCTGAGCCAGAGATTGAATTTCTGCACATCTGAACACCTCCCTTTTTCATCATGAAGTCCGTCATCACCACCGTCGTCGGTTCAGCCGACAGCGCTTCTCGCTTCCCCTCTTCCTCCGACATGGAGTCCGTCCAGGGCTCCATCCAACGTGCTGCTGCTCGTCTTGAAGCTGCTGAGAAACTGGCCGGTAACTACGACCAAGTCGCTCAAGAAGCTGTTGACGCCGTTTACAGCCAGTACCCCAATGGTGCTACGGGCCGTCAACCACGTAAGTGCGCCACCGAAGGCAAAGAGAAGTGCAAGCGTGACTTCGTGCACTACCTGCGTCTGATCAACTACTGCCTGGTCACCGGCGGCACCGGCCCCCTGGATGAGCTGGCCATTAATGGTCAGAAGGAAGTGTACAAAGCACTTAGCATCGATGCTGGAACCTACGTTGCTGGCTTCGCACACATCCGTTCCCGCGGTTGTGCTCCTCGCGACATGAGCGCTCAGGCTCTAACCGCTTACAACCAGCTTCTCGACTACGTCATCAACTCCCTGGGTTGATTCTCAGTTAAAGCTGAGTG
>QCSJ01000048.1 GCA_003211535.1 Synechococcus sp. AG-670-A05
CGTCAGCAGGGAAGGAGTACCACCGCCGATGTAAACCGTCGACAACGGCGGACCGCTTGGAGCTGAAGCGATCTCGCGATGAAGCAGCTGCAGGTAGTCCTCGATGGAGCGGCTGCCAGGGCCGTCCCTTGCGTCCACGCGATCCCCCAGTGGAACCACAGCGAAATCGCAGTAGTAACAGCGTCGATGGCAGAAAGGAATATGGAGATAGGCGCTGCGGGGAGGGTATGGATAGGGCATGCTGCGAACGTTCGACCTGAGCTGCCACGACCTGAGCCCATGGTGGATCTGCTCATCCTGCTTCTGTTTGTGGGGTCCGGCGCAGCCGCCGGCTGGCTGGGCATTCATCTGTTGCCGGAGCAACTGGTCAACCCGACAACGGATGCTGAGCGGCTGCGACTGATACTCACCGCAGGCGGCGGCGGCGCCGGCTTGCTGGCCGGGTTGGTGTTCAAGCGGCTCCGGGTCCGGTTGATGCAGCAGGTGCGGACCATGCCGACAGATCTGCTGGTCAGTCGGGCGGTCGGTCTGATCCTCGGTCTGCTGGTGGCCAATCTGCTTCTGCTGCCCGTGCTTCTGCTGCCGTTTGCCGGTGGGGTGGTATTGCTGAAGCCATTGCTGGCGGTAGTGAGCAATGTTTTCTTCGGCATCCTGGGCAGCAACCTGGCCGAGGTCCATGGACGGACCCTGCTACGCCTGCTCAACCCCTCCAGCACCGAAGCCCTGCTGGTGGCAGACGGGGTGTTGACCCCGGCGACCGCCAAGATCCTCGACACCAGCGTGATCATCGATGGACGCATCCGCGGGATGCTCGCCTGCGGACTGCTGGAAGGGCAAGTGATCGTGGCGGAAACGGTGATCAGTGAGATGCAGCAGCTCTCCGATTCCACCAACATTGAAAAGCGTGCCAAGGGCCGCCGCGGCCTCAAGTTGCTGAAGGATCTGCGAGAGACCTACGGCCGAAGGCTGGTGATCAACAGCACGCGTTACGACGGCAACGGCACCGACGATCGACTGCTGCAACTGGCGGATGACACCGGGGGGACCCTGGTGACCGCTGATTTCAATCTGGCACAGGTGGCCAGTGTCAAGAACCTCAAGGTGATGAACCTGAGTGAACTGGTGATCGCCCTGCGACCGGAAGTCCAGCCCGGCGATGAGCTCAATCTCAAGATCGTTCGCGAAGGCAAGGAGGAAAGCCAGGGGGTGGGCTACCTGGACGACGGAACGATGGTGGTGGTCAACGACGCCAAACCCCTGATCGGGCAGCGCAAGCCGGTTGTGGTCACCGGTGCCCTGCAAACCCCCACCGGCAGGATGGTCTTTGCTCGTCTGGGGACGGGGACAACAGCCGCCGGATTCAAGGCGAAGGGCAAAGCGAAACCGTCCAAACCGAACAGCCCTAAGACCGAAGGCCCCCGCTAGGCTCCTGCCACTCGAGTGGAAGTGCGGTAGATGACGACATCAGCCCCTTATTACGGCGATAGCGCCGTGATGCGGACGCCTCCCCCTGACCTTCCTTCTCTTCTGTTGAAGGAACGGATTGTTTACCTGGGTCTCCCCCTGTTTTCTGATGACGACGCCAAACGTCAGATGGGGATCGATGTCACCGAACTGATCATCGCCCAGCTGCTGTACCTGGAGTTCGACAACCCCGAGAAGCCTATTTACTTCTATATCAACTCCACTGGAACGAGCTGGTACTCCGGAGACGCCATCGGCTTCGAAACCGAAGCCTTCGCCATCTGCGACACCCTCCGTTATGTGAAGCCCCCGGTTCACACCATCTGTATCGGTCAGGCGATGGGAACTGCAGCGGTGATTCTCTCTGCCGGCACCAAGGGACAACGGGCAGCACTCCCCCATTCCTCGATCGTTCTGCATCAACCCCGTAGCGGTGCTCAAGGTCAGGCGACAGACATCCAGATCCGTGCCAAAGAGGTTCTGCACAACAAGCAGGCCATGCTCGAAATCTTATCCACCAACACCGGGCGTTCGGCGGAGGAGCTGAGCAAGGATTCCGACCGGATGAGCTATTTGACTCCTGATCAGGCGGTGGAGTACGGCCTGATTGACCGCGTGCTGAGCAGCCGCAAGGAGCTGCCGACCAGCCCCGGCATCTGATTCACCCCTTCTGTTCTCTTCTAGTCTCTCTCCCTTCTTACCCATGCCGATCGGTACTCCCAGCGTCCCTTACCGCCTTCCAGGCAGCCAGATGGAGCGATGGGTCGACATTTACACCCGCCTCGGGGTGGAACGGATTCTGTTCCTTGGCTCCGAAGTCAATGACGGCATCGCCAACAGCCTGGTGGCTCAAATGCTCTATCTCGACTCGGAAGACAGCAGCAAACCGATTTATCTGTACATCAACTCCCCCGGTGGCTCGGTCACGGCAGGGCTTGCCATCTACGACACCATCCAATACGTCAAAAGCGAGGTGGTGACGATCTGCGTGGGCCTTGCCGCCTCGATGGGAGCGTTCCTGCTTGCCGCCGGCACCAAGGGCAAGCGGGTCGCCCTGCCTCACAGCAGGATCATGATCCACCAGCCTCTGGGGGGTACCAGTCGTCGTCAGGCCAGCGACATCGAGATTGAGGCCCGCGAAATCCTGCGGATGAAGGAGATGCTCAACCGCTCCCTTTCCGACATGAGCGGCCAGAGTTTCGAAAAGATCGAAAAAGACACCGATCGCGACTATTTCCTCAGTGCCGAAGAAGCCAAGGACTACGGCCTGATCGATCGGGTGATCTCCCACCCCAACGAAGCCTGATCTCGGGGACGGCCACTGCGTAAGCTCGTGCATCGCACTGCTCCGCACGCCCGCCCCCGGATGGCCCAGCTCTTTTACGACTCCGACGCCGATCTCGGTCTGCTGAACGGCAAGACCGTGGCCATCATTGGCTATGGCTCCCAGGGTCATGCCCATGCTCTGAACCTAAAAGACAGCGGCGTGAATGTGGTGGTGGGCCTCTACGACGGCAGCCGCTCAGCAGAGAAGGCCAAGGCCGACGGCCTGGAGGTCCTGAGCGTGGCCGACGCGTCCGCCAAAGCAGATTGGGTAATGGTGCTGCTGCCGGATGAGTTTCAGAAGGACGTCTATGAGAAGGAGATCGCTACACACCTCAGTGCCGGCAAAGTCCTGAGTTTCGCCCACGGCTTCAACATCCGCTTCGAGCTGATAAAGCCCCCCGCCGATGTGGACGTAGTGATGATCGCTCCCAAGGGTCCCGGCCACACCGTGCGCTGGGAATACCAGAACGGTCAGGGTGTTCCTGCCCTGTTCGCCATCGAACAGGACGCCTCAGGCAACGCACGCGATCTGGCCATGGCCTATGCCAAGGGCATCGGCGGCACCCGTGCCGGCATCCTCGAAACCAACTTCAAGGAAGAAACCGAAACCGATTTGTTCGGCGAGCAGGCCGTGCTTTGCGGTGGTCTGTCCGAGCTGGTGAAAGCGGGTTTTGAAACTCTGGTGGAAGCTGGTTACCAGCCTGAACTGGCCTACTTCGAGTGCCTCCACGAGGTGAAACTGATCGTGGATCTGATGGTGAAAGGTGGTCTCACATCGATGCGTGACTCCATCTCCAACACCGCTGAGTACGGCGACTACGTCAGCGGCCCCCGTCTGATCAATGCCGACACCAAGGCTGAGATGAAGCGGGTGCTTGCTGACATCCAGGACGGCACCTTCGCCAGGAACTTCGTGGCCGAATGCGAGGCCGGCAAACCAGAGATGAAGAAGGTGCGTGACCGCGACGCCCAGCATCCGATCGAAAAAGTGGGCAAGGGTCTGCGTTCGATGTTCAGCTGGCTGAAGGACGCCTGAAGCCATGCCCCTCAAGTCCAGTGTTCTGGCGGTTACCGCCGCCACCGGGCTGGATTGGTTCTTGGGAGACCCACGCCGGCTGCTGCATCCGGTGGAGGTCATGGGCTGGTGGATCCAGATCTTACGCAGTGCGTTTGAGTCGTGGGCGCAGGACGCCCCCTGGAGACTTCGTCTCAGCGGCGGACTCATCACCCTGGTTCTGATGTTCAGCAGCGGACTGCTGGGCTGGGGGGTCGAAGGGATGAGCCGTATGGCCGGCCCTTTGGGCTGGCCTGTTCTGGTGATTGCCCTGGCCAGTGCCTTGGCGGGTCGCAGCCTTCACGACAGCGTCATCGCGGTGCTGCAGGCCTTGCCTGAAGCGGCAACGGAGGAACCCACGCTGGCTCGGCAGAAGCTCAGTTGGATTGTGGGCCGAGATGTGACCCAGCTGGATCGGGTAGGCATACTCAGGGCCTGTGCGGAAACCGCTTCTGAGAACGCTGTGGACGGACTGTTCGCGCCGCTGTTCTGGATGGCTGCAGGCTGCCTGCTCTGGCGCCTGAACTCGACTGCTCCAGGACCGCTGGCGCTGGCCTGGATGTTCAAAGCCTCAAGCACCCTCGATTCCATGCTTGGCTACCGCTCAGGCCGACTGCGCTGGCTCGGGACCGCAGGTGCCCGGCTGGATGATCTGCTCACCTGGCTGCCCTGCCGTCTGGTGATGCTCTCCCTGCCGCTGGTGAGTGCACCCTGCAATCGCTGGTTTGCGCTGGTGCGAACAGCGGAACTGGATGGAGCCCCGGATCCCTCCCCCAACGCCGGTCGATCAGAAGCAATCTATGCCCATTGCGCTGGGGTCCGGCTCGGCGGCCGCAACCTCTATGGAGCGACCTGGGTCGAAAAACCGTTGCTGGCGGCCGATCAGCCGGAACCCGACCGCCAAGCCATCGAAACGATCCTCAGCCTGACGATTCGGCTAGAGCTGCTCTGGATCGTGCTGCTGGGACTGACTCAGTAAGCGCCGCGGTCCATCGGCAGCAGCAGCACCCCGAAGGTGCGCAGGATGATGGCCAGATCAAGCTGGAAAGAACGTCCCCTGGCGTAGGCCAGGTCCAGCTTGACGCGCTTCTTGTAGCTGAGGTTGTTGCGGCCGCTTACCTGCCAGAGCCCTGTGAGCCCCGGACGAACCGAAGCCACTTCGTCCATGTAGTCGCCGTAGCGCGTCAGTTCCTTGTCCACAATCGGCCGAGGGCCCACCACGCTCATCTCACCGCGCAGCACGTTGAGGAACTGCGGCAGCTCGTCCAGGCTCGAACGGCGCAAAAAACGACCGATTGAGGTGATGCGCGGGTCTCGCTTCAGCTTGAAGTCCCGTTCGTATTCAGCCCGCAGTGCTGGATCCTCCTCCAGCACCTTGGCCAGTAAGGCATCCGCATCCGGACGCATCGTGCGGAACTTGATGCAGGCGAAACGCTGGTAGCCCCGTCCCACGCGCCGTTGAACATAGAAGATTGGGCCTGGCGAGCTCAGCTTGACCAACAGGGCCAGGAACAGAAGTAAGGGGGAGCCGAGACCCAAAACAGCTAGTGAGAACAGGATGTCTCCGCTGCGTTTAAGGCGACGACCAATGCGGCTCTGCTGACGGATCAGCGTGCCGGTCGGCAACTGCGACGCCGGCGCTGAAATCACCGCCAAATGCGGCTTGTAGGAGCTTCGACCGATGGCCCGCCCGGCAGCCTCTCGCAAGGAAGGGGGGTGGGCCGTGGTCAAAGGCTTAACTTGCGTCTCATCACACTCAACGTCACAGCTGCAGGGCTTGCATCTCAGCGGGGCCACTCGCTGCAACGGCACAGCGAACCTGATGGGCCGTCCAGGCCTGTCGCAGCGCCACTTCAAACCGGGCCTTGAAGGCTTCAGGTCGGAACCTCTCGGCCCATTGGCGGATCACACCGGCATCCAGCTGACGCCAGATCCGGTTCTGCTCGAACCAGCTCACCGCTTCCACCAGGGAACCGACGCTCTGATCAGGGAACAGCACACCCGTGGCCTTTTCCACAACCTCGGTAGCGCAGCGCACCGTGTCCAGAAGCCCACCGCGGCCTAGGCCGATCACCGGGGCTCCCGCTGCCATCGCCTCCACCGGGGCAATGCCGAAATCCTCCAGACCTGCGTAGACAAAAGCTCGACAGGAGGACATCAGCGCTTCCACCTGCTCCTGGCTTTGCCACCCCAGCAAGGTGACCGTGGGACCCGCCAGGGCTTCCAGCCGCTGTCGCTCCGGGCCGTCACCCACCACAAACAACGGCAGCCCCAGTTGATTGAAGGCATCCACCACCAGATCAACTCGCTTGTAGGGCACGAGCCGGCCGAGGCAGAGGTAAACGTCGTCGCGCGCCCCCTCCCAACGGAAGCGATCTACCGCAACCGGTGGGTGCAACACCTGAGCCTGGCGCCCCCAGAACTTCTGAATGCGGCGGGCGGTGAAGCGGGAATTCGCCAGTAGGTGATCGACCCGTTGGGCGCTGAGCTGGTCCCATTGGCGCAGGGCATGCAGCTGCCAGCGAATCAGAGGGCCAAACCCCCGCCGCGCCAAGGCTGAACGGCTGAGATAGGCGTGCATCTGATCCCAGGCGTACCGCACGGGTGTATGCACGTAGCTGAGATGCAGCTGATCCGGAGCCGTCAGCACCCCTTTGGCCACCAGATGACTGCTGCTGATCACCAGCTCGGCATCACTCAGGTCGATCTGCTCGATCGCCAGAGGAAGCAACGGCAGGTATTGCTGGACATGGCTGATGCCCCAGGGCAAATGCTGGATCGGGCTGGTGCGGACGTTGCGCCCGAACAGCCAGCTGCCCGACCGTGATGACTCTCCATCCACGAGCGCCGCCAACTGCGGCGAACGGTCCAGGCTGCAAAGCAGGGCATCGATCGCATGCACTACCAATTCGGCACCACCGGCGGACCGTGGTGTGAACCACTCATGGGCCAGGGCGATGCGCTGGGGCAGATCCTCCTGACGTGGAGCCATCTCGCCGACACGGCGCAGAACGCTACGAAGTCTCTCAGCCCATTGCAGCAGCGGCATCGGCTGACGATGCTTCTTGCATGTCCAGCACGAACACAACGATCAACCTCCTGCTAGAGGAGGCTCTAAACGAACCGGACATCGGCACCACGAACCGATTCCGGTGGCACGCCACGGCCGTGGGGATTGCAGCGCTGTGGACGGACGCAACAACACCAACAACACCACCGTTTGATGACGCACTGCAGGAGGGACTCAAGGTGGGGCTTGACCTCAGTCGCGAGGAACGAGAATTCCACCAGGTGCAACAGGGGCTGGTATTGCTCTTTCATTCGTAGTCAGAATGAAAAGACAGTCGTTGAAGTGACACTAAAATCTTTTGGCATGAGATAAAGTAATAAATAAATATTTGATTGCAGACGCTCCCAAACCCCACGACTTACCACGAAACGTATGGGAAGACATGAAAAGAGGATCAGAAACTCCTGCATGCAAGAAGTATTAGGCGTCCCAAATGTGGGGCTTTTGGACAAGCCTCTACTCGCCGAGCTGTTGACGAGTTCGGATCTATCCATGCAGAACATTCACGCCAATGCTTCTAAGTAATGCGTTGGAGTTGTTTGGTTCGACAACTGGCATCCACTGGGCATGGCGATTTCACCGGGAAGAGAAGTCATGGCGACATAACCCGAAGCTGTTAATGAACCGTTAAGCAGCAACATCTAACGCACAACCTTCTGTGCTGGAAAGATGACGCCAGATCCTTTAAGAGGAAGCAGACAATCTGACGTAATCTCAACTCGTTAGCGTGAAAGGGAATGGAACAGCAGTAGCGTGGCTCAGCAGAACCCCTGAAAGGATAACAAAGGCAGGTCTTTTACGCACTCATTTCAAACATCATTGATTCACATTGCGATCAACAAAATGAGCCCTCAATCAATCATGGAAATCAATCTTACAGGTGGATTAAACAACAAGTTATTTTGTTTCTTTAGCGCCTGCGAAATTGCGATCAGACATCACACGAAAATATTAGAGCCAAAGCTTGGGTGGAAAAGAAAAATCTTATTTTCCGAAATATATGATTTAGACTTGTTTAATGCGAATATGAGGCCATACAACAACGGCAAAGACCTACTTGTTCAGGACACAGACAAGGACAAACACGAGATCGTGGCAAACAAACAAGATCTGTGGGGATTGTCTGCAAGGACGATAACAAAAATGCGGCATGAATGCACAATCTCGAGAAAAAGCAGTCTTACAACAGTCTTGAGTTCCCTAAATCTAAACAAGCAAAACAAGACCTACGCCAATCAATTCAAAGTCGAAAATACCAATAGCCTTCAAATCAGAATCGAGGATGATTGGGTCGCATATAGCAAAGAAAAGCAGAAGGAAATAGGTGAAAACGAAGTACTATTAATAGAGCTGCATGACTTAATAGATTACTACATGCAATTTTCCGGAGAAAGCATATTCTTTACAACAGGACAGAACCATCAGTATGTGAAAAACCAATTTAGCTCAAAAAATATTAACTCAGACTTCTTTTATGATGATTGCCTAGAATACGAAGTAAATGCTGCGATTAATTTTGAAATATGCTGTAGATCAAAAAACTTTATAGGTTTAACCAGAAGTACATTTTCAAACCTCGTAGCACTGAGAAGGGCATTATGCAACAAAGACAATTCTTACATATACAATCTTAACAACAAGATCATAAGAAGAGTGGACTCTGGCTTGCAGCACATCCCTGGTGAGGCAATATCGAAACCAACAAATTTTTCTGACTGAAATGAAAGATCTAGTATGCCATTATCAGGCTAAAGCTGACAAATTTAGCAGAGGGATTGTCTCGTACTTTAACAGCGAGAGTTGGATCTACTTACTGAAGACCTTCGTGATGAGAACAAACTTAGTGTCCTAGCAGAGACGAGCATTAACTGAAGAGAGGTATAGCAACTATGCATGAGAATTTAGATGTATATTGTGTATGAGGGCAGTATTTATCAGCATCTACTCTCAATTTCGAAGCTGCGATCAACGTTGATGAAAGCGAGAGTAGATTCGATATTGCCTGAAAGAGAGGTTATGAAATAAAAAATAGAGAATTCAGCTAATCGTACTGGAAATATTGTATATGATACCACAGAAAGAAGAATATCTCTGGAAACGGAAAAATCCCTTGCTGAAAGCCCTTTACAAAATTGGGCTCGAGTTCCACCTGTTCACCAAACCAGGAGCACGGAAGATCACAGCAGACATCCTGAGAGGAACTGCGAATGCGATTGCTCCCGAGCCAGATGGCATAACCCTTCAAGGGAGGCTGAAGGATGTCGTGGTAGACCAAGCCACAGAGGAGAAATGAGAAAGACCATTGGAATCCTTGCGATCATTCACGGGATAGGGATATCGTCTCAATTCGGGTGGTGGGCACTCAGGGACAACGCGGCACTGAAAGTAGCGATAAAAGCCAATGCACCACAGAAAGAACTATGAGACCGCATCAACGTCTTTGCTGAGGGCGTTTGGTTTTCCTTTTATATATAATTGTGGTGCAATGTGCTTCGATGGCAATGGAGAAAAAGCACAACTCTAAAAAAGAGTAAATCTCATAACAGACCGCCCATCATCTCACACGAAGCGAGAAAAACTAGTTGCTGCCTTAGGGGGCTGGCGGGAGGATCCTTTGGGGTAATGGTATAGCCATTGGTTTTCTTATTGATCAAATGGCAAATAAATTTCTTGATTGTTTATCATCCAATATAGGTATTGTGTCCAGGACATATATAACGTCTGATCAACAACATAACAACCCTGCAAGCATCGGCATGGATCGCGGTTGGCGCAGACACAAACGTTCCGAGGCAAAGCTAACCAATCGTTATTTGCTGGCCAGATGGGCCGCTCCGGATGAGAAAATCAAGTTCATAGGCATTTTGCTCGACCCCAGGCATCATGGCAGCCATGACGTCTGTTTCTCGGCTCCAATTCTCAATGAATAGGCAGATCAGACTGGCTATCTGCCGTTTCATTGGTTTATGGATGAGATATCCTAAGTTCTACGCTAGTCAGTAGCTGCCTCTCGGAGGTGCCGCTCTTTGGGATGCTCAAGCCTACAAATGGCAACCCGCCACCACACCAATTCTTAACCGTGGCGATGCCACGACGCGAAGCAACCGTCTGAACAAGCTCTCGACGGCAATCAGCAGAATCAACCACCGTATGATCAAGCCAGGTGAAGCATTTAGCTTGTCAAAACATCTTGATGTACCAACGGAGATGAATGGTTACCGCTCAGGTCCTTTTTTTTAGCAGATAAGTACTCTCTGATGTGGGAGGCAGTTTATGCCTGATTGCCACAAACCTTTACTACTTAATTTCTCTACAGTTGTTGCAACGTCCTTGAACGCCATAACCACAGCATCGATGCTTGCGGCGAAGGTCGTTCTTACATATTTGGCGAAAATGCAGCGATCACATTTAGTTATAAAGATGTGGTGATCCGAAATTGCTTCAACCAGGCCTTGCTTTTGTGCACAATGCTTGATTCAAATGCTGTTCACAGCAGGCTGCTTGCCCTGGAGTCGAAACCGATCCGAAACATCGTTCGTTCCCAGGTTTTAGAACGACACGCTCCCATCAGTCCCAGTCAAACGACAGCCGGTTGGAGCATGAGTACGGCGCGCTTTAGCAAACCCATTCAGTAGGGCACGTGGAGAAAGGATTATCTCTCCTTTAGCCACTACAAACCCTGTTAACCCACACAGAAAACTTGACAGGATAAACGATGATCTTCTTTATTTGTAAACTGCTAGAGCCACCATCGCCGCGTTAAAGCCAGGGGGATAAATTAAGTTTTCGTCCGCTCTTCACGTTCTTCAAAAAACGGAGAATGTGTTCTTTCAGTTAGAATCTAAAGGGGAATTCTAGAAAGCGCTGGGACGGGTATTCGCCAGATCTAACCATTTCCCCCATCACATATTCGGGACCTCATGGGACGACTCTGAAAAGCGACCGGGACGATTTAGAGTCGTCCGCAATTAGGAAGTAAAAAAAGACCCCTGAGGTATTACTACCCTCAGAGGTCTTGACCCTCTCGTTCTTGACCCCGCCAACTTCCTCCAGGTGTTCTCCCGTCGGGAGTGGGAAAACCGTCAGCAGGGGTACGGTCGCCTCCTAACGAGACGCTAGGTATCGAATGACCCCCAGGGTCACTATCAAGACAACACCTGCGTTCCAGATCGCCTAAGAAGACGACATTCGCATCAACACACCTTAATGAACAAGGGGGCGTTTATCGCCCCCTTTGACTCGGACCTAATGGGGTATCTCACTTCACTCATCCATAAGGTCTTATCGGGGTCTGAACTCTTTCTATAACTGCTTGAATGACATGTCTATGGGGAAACCCCCAAGCATTGATACCCAATGAAGAGTGATGAAGTCACCGCATCAATCACTCTCATTCGTTCTATGGAGAAGAGATGAATAGATGGAGGCGCAACCGTGGCAACGTTCCTAATACTCCTGATACTGACCGGTTTTTCTTGCCTGATTGCGGCATACATCCGTGAAACAAGACACGCTCAGCACAAGCGCCTTAAAGGTAGATATAAGGAAGTGTCATGGAATGCCGCCAAATCTTGGGATCAATGCGTCGAAAGGGGATGCCCTTCACTGGCATCACAGGGTAAAAGCAGCATCGAAAGCACTCTTTACGAACTGCCATAAAAATGGGGGTGTTCCCTAAGCACCCCCAAGTTCGACGCATCGCCCTCTTTCACCGAAAGGAGGCATTCCGAGGATGAGGCAAGGGCTAGCGACTCAACGTCGCCATAACGACAAAACTACTACCGGGGTCAGCAACCCAAGAAAAAGCAGAGGTCCCACCCTCTGCTCAGTTCAACGCATTCCCTCTTCCAGAGAGGGTTAATTGAACTTTCACGTCCCTGGAGTGCTGTCGCCATCCGTAGAAGAACGCATTTAAGAGGGGGACGTGCAGTGCGCCCCCTCTGAAGGTCAATGAAACCTTGTTGTCTGCGAAATCGTTCTCTGACCTCATTCCTCTTCTCAGGCAGTTCAGAGCACCAAGACCTGAGTGGAACGTCCACTTGTTTTGTATCTTTAAAGTACAAAAAAAGAGGAGGTGATGACGGCACCTCCCCAAATCAAAACCTCCTCTGTGCGGGAAGAGGAGATGCGAGAGTTTGGGGTGCCTTCTCAACAGGAACTGTCCGCTAGAGCACCGTCTTTACTGAACTCAGAGAAGCGGAACAAAGGTTGATGAAGAAATTCCATCCACTCCGGAACTTGCTTCTGGAGCATCCAGGCACAAAAAAAGGAGCGGTATCCCCATAGCTCCTTCGAGAACTGAATGTTTCGCCAGGCAGGACGACGCCAAGCGACCACCATCATCTCCAACTCGGAGGCGTGACTTTGGGTTGCCGTAAGCGTTTTCAAAAAAAGGCCCATGAGTGTTCTACCTAGTGGGTCCGCCGTCCTCATGCGACACAAATGGCTTAAACAGCCTTTTGAGTAAATGAACTTACTGGTTTCCGAACATTTCAAGGTTCAGCAGCAGCACCCCAGGGCGGATCTGTCTTGCGCCAACCCTGTGTCTGAAGGGATCTCCGTAACTGCTCCGCTGCCTCCTTGCTGAGATGGCGTCGCTCCTTCAGCAGAGGAGGTCCGTCAGGCATCGCTCTACCGCGATGGATAAAGACCTTCGGATCTCTCACCCAGGCGGAGTGATCCCTGTGGTAACGCCACACCCAGCAGTCGTCCCGTCGATCAACCAACTCTCTCTTCATGCCACATCTGAACACCAATCCACCTCGATCTCGCGGCGGAGCATCCACTCCCGACGTTTAAGGGTCAAGTGGTCGCCATGGGGAACAAGTCGTTGTTTATGGCGACAGGTCAGCAGCGTGTGCTGGTCTCCATCAGCGACATAGGGGAAGTGCTCGCAGTTCATGCAGACCCGACTGCTTCTGCTCTTGCGGAGTTCCCTCTCCTTAACGAAGTCCCATCCCTCTTCCGACATCGGGCCCTCCCAGCAGTTCATCTGCTCTACTCGTGGCGAAGGGGTCTCCGCAAAAAGTTCGACCCGTCGAGTCAACCCATCATGATCCGACCGCCCAGGCATGCGCTTGAGATCTTCCAGAACCCTGCTGCCGCCTTGAGAAGTGGTCGATTGGGTGCGAACTCCCGCGTCCGCCAAAAAAAGAGCGCCTCATCCAAACCAACAAAAATCACCCGATTGGCGTCATGGGGTTTGGGGACACGATTATGCGGGTTCCAAACAAGGTCGTCCTCGAACAGAAGAGCAGTTCCCGAGTGGGCGGCGTCTTCGGTGAAGAAATACCAAGTGGTTTGGCGGTATCGCTTGGGTTTGCTGGACGTGAAGACCCCAAGTCGTTCCCCGTCTTGGATCAGCGCTCCTCGAAGCGCAGTAGGAGTTAGCTCCTCCAATCGAATGGAGATGGCGGGGTCCTCTTCGCTAATCACCTCGCAAACCACCGGCAAAGGGGTCGCCAGAACAGGGGAGGCGAACAGCAGTGAAAACAGCAGCAACCTCACAGACCTACCGCAGAGTTGACGATCCTTTGAACCATGGACCGAGACATCCCCATGGCGCGAGCGATCGTCCCGTATCCCTGCCCTTCCTGGCGTTTCCGCATCACCTCCGTTGCTTGGCACTCGGTGTAGGTCCTCTTCGGTCCGAACTTCACACCTCTGCTTTGGGCGACCGCTCTCCCCTCGGCAGTCCGCTTCTTCAGGGACTTGAGTTCCATTTCAGCGGTATAGCCCATCACGCCCACCAACTTCACCAGTTCCTGGGGCATTGCGGCGGTGTTGAGGCGGTTGTCGAGGGTCTTGATATGCACCCCTCGCTCCATCAGGGCATTCACCTGGACCAGCATTTCGACCATCGACCTCCCTGCCCTGTCGAGTTCATGGATTACCCATGTATCTCCAGGGCGGAGGGACTTGAGGCACTCGGACAAACCGGGGCGCTCTCCGTATGCAGAGGCCCCGGTGATCTGGTCGCCAAAGAGCAGGTCCTTGGAACATCCTGCCTCCAGAAGCGACTGGATCTGCCGTTCTGCATCCTGCTCGGTGGCGCTTGTTCTCCAGTAACCGATCAGCGCCATGGCAGGGTGTATCGCATATATATATCAATATAATTAATTCAATATGGAGTTGCAATACGCCAAGAAGGGTCTGTGCTTGGTTGATCTACTACTGTATCGGATTGAGTGATAATCGATACACCTTTCTTCTCCCTTCCCGATCCATGAACCT
>QCSJ01000049.1 GCA_003211535.1 Synechococcus sp. AG-670-A05
AGAAATAATTTTTTCCGAACCTCCTACAGACGAATACTTAGTTGAAAGTTCATACATTTTCTGGTGAATTGACTTCTCTGCATTCTTAACATAAAACCAATCTTGTTGAGCTGGCTCAATTAATATTCTGGGTCCTAGATCAACTGCTTTATATTCCAGAACATTGAATATTCCATCACGGTCCTTATACCCAAGCTCTGCTAGCAGCATACCGCTATTGGTGGGTAGATTAATCGTGGCTTCATTCTTGTAGACATTAGTCTCTGTTTCAATGATTGTTGCAATGACATCACTTTGTGAATTATATGGAATGTCTCTTATCCTAAGAATAAGTCTCGAATCTGCTTCTTTTCTCACAAGATTCAAGGCCTCAGTCTTAAGCAACCATTTACATTTTATGCATTCCGGAAGTAGACTATATGAAAGCCAAGATCGACTGGATAGAACCTCATTTTGTTCATTTTTAAAAATACCAAGTTTGCGTAGTAACCAATTCATGCATCTTTTTTAAAAATCTATTTTAAGTAACTCAAATGTGATTGTCGCGAAAAATTTGCAATACTTGACTGTGGTATATTTTGATACATCATGTTCTTACCTTTTGGGATGATCAGGTAGCGGTTGATTGCGCATCCAAAGGAATGTAAAGCTTGCAATAAGAGCTATCCTCGAGTTTAACTAATCTTTAATAACCTACTCAAAGATATCCGTAATTATAATTCTAATTGCTGATGCTAGAGGTGCCTTTTGGTATAGATATTGCAGATTTCTAAGTTGATTCTACTAGTTCTTTGGTTCTATAATTAAAAAAAATATCATATCCGTTCTATGAATTTTCCTAAAGCTCTTTGTGTAAGTGATTTACTCACCTTTTTTCCAAATCTCTTGCCAGTTCCATTACAATTTCAATACAGCAAATCTAGCCTTGCCGTTTTTTTCAAAATTAATTAAATTTCATGCTTCGTAGTCTTTGATTGTGTCATTTTTTTGTCGTCAAGATGAGTTGATGTATCGGTATCGATTCATCTAATGACTAGATCAATCTTGTTTCATTTCGCGTGAAATGTGATAACTCGTATGTCGGACATTTATCTTTCTTTTTGCGAGGTCGGAGATTTTAGACTGATGACTTCCGTTATCAGTTAGAGATTATTTATTTATAAGTTAGCTGCATTTAGCTTTTTCATGAGGAGCTATCTAAAAGACCATTGATCTAGTCCAGTATACGTTTCCAGGTGTAACCGCAGTAAAAAGCAACGGTCTTGAAAGTTTCTATGGCCTTCATTCGTGGCTTTGAAAATGGATCCACGCTAATCTCAATATGCAAAATAGGTTATGCAGTGGCAACTGTGTCTAGCAGGTCGACTAACCATTTATATGACAATAAAAGTGAGCGAAACATCTTAAGTCCCCTCCCCACGGTTACTTTAGCCAATTTTTGCCATTGTGAGTAAGGTATAACTGTGACTTGCGTCACTAGAGCTGGCTCTTGCAGCTGCTTATTACCACCTACAATTATTGTTGCTGGACTGATAGAGGGATGAACGTTTAATTTCGCAATTAGAAAAATGCCAATCTTTTTTATTCTTAGGTGTCTTTTACGGTAGGAATCAAGCCAAGCGATGGCCAGAACTCTTGTAAGGTCTATTCAGACAGCCAAGTGGCAGTTCATGCGTTCCAATCCAGGCAAGTGCAAAACTGTCGTTACGATTTAACATTGTGATTCACACTGACTGGAACGCTGACATTTAAGGAACTCATTTTTAGCATGCGGCTCACTAAATCCCAGGTCTCAACAGATGAAAATCTTTTGATTACTGAGCCTAAAATTGGGCCTATTGAATTAAATTCAAGGATGAACTATTGATTTCATGATCTGGCTCTTGTAAGCTAGGTGAAACTGACTTTACTTCGTCTAATCAAGCCAATTTCTGTCCAATCATCGTATTGTGAGATAATGATAGTCATTCCTGGATGAAGACAATCATTGGTCCATTTTCTTTGGCATAAAATCCTCTAATGCAACCAGTTAGAACTTTAATCACACCAATCTAGCTGTGGATCTTGCGCAACGTCTTATCCACTTTCCAGAGGTCTTATAACTCCGGTCAACCATCCGTTTCTAGGCTCACCCGATACAGATGACGACAATGTTTGATCATGTTTTACCAACGCAGGTCTTTGAAATCTATGACTGGTTTCGTTCAGCAATGTGCAAGGAATGGTTCCGCATATCACGACAAATCATTTAAGTCACTATTGCTGACATGAATCTCGATCTTATTGCTAAAGTGATTGAGGTCTTGATTGATGTAGGGCTGCTGTCACAAATGTTGTTCGCCATGAAGGCGTTTCAGAAGGGCGATACCTTGCGCAGCAAATTTTCTGTTTTGCTGCGTTGGACTTGCTACTAAACTGATAGCCTTAATTTTATTATACTGCAGTCGTGTTCAGTAAATCCCAATGCTTAAACTACTAGGCAAGGGGAGCCACCTCTCCATACAAAAGCCTTAGGCCATTTTAACGTGATCAGTGGCCCTCTACCAATCGCTATCGACAAACACTGCTCACGAAAACAAGTGTCATTTACGCCTTGCAGCTGACCTAATTTAGCAGTTACCACCAAGCACCATCGCGTACAACGCGGCAACTAGGCTTCGCAGCTAATCTATGAAAAGAATTTTCGTCAAGGAATGCTTAGCCTGTAGGGAGCATACCCTGGAGTTACTTGCTAGTTGGGTGGCAAGATTAGTTTTAGGCCTGATTGCTTTTACCCCCCAACCACTGATGGCTTCTCATGTCATTCGGGTGGTTGATGGAGACAGCTTTATTATCAGGGTAAATGGTCTCACGCAACAAATGAGACTGGCATGCGTTGATGCGCCAGAAATTGGACAATTTCCATACGGAAGGCTAGCTATGAATGCATTTCGTGGATTATTACCTTCAGACTCAGAGGTTGCAGTTTATCCCATCAAAAAGGATCGATATGGTCGTACGGTTGGACATGTCTCTACTCCAGGGGGAGTTGATGTAGCTGAAGAATTAGTACGTAGAGGTCTTGTGTTTGTATACACAAGATATCTTTCAGAGTGTGATGGACCAAAGCTTCTTCTCCTGGAAAGTCAAGCAAGAGATTCCAAAAAAGGTATCTGGTCCAAGGCAACGTATGGTATTACAAGGCCCTGGATTTACAGGAGTGGTAGCAATTTAAGGCTTCGTTGTAGTGAAATCTCTTCGTGGGACAGAGCGCAAATACTTCTTCAAGAAGGTCACGCCTACTTAGATCTTGATAATGATGGTGAATCTTGCGAAGAACTTCGTTGAATACTTATTTCAGCTATGGCAAGCACCACCGCGATAGTATTCTCGTAGGGTACATGCTTTGATACTGCTTGCTGATGGCAGCAGCTTGAACCGTTGCGGCGCTTGTGTCTGGAAAGTACAAGGTTCTGCGAGGGCTGGCCAACGGAACACACTTTGGCGCGATACAAACTGGTAGAGGAACTGAGTTCGACAGAGGTTAAGGAGCTGTCCGCGTTGTTTTGCCATAGAATTCAGACCATTGTTCAGACCGGCAGCTGTTTATGCATATAGTGCTGCTTTTTCTGGCATAAAACTGATTTACCATGCGGTGCTTTCACGCGACTGGACAATATTCACAGCAATCGCTATCGGTGATACTGCCGCCGCCACGGCAACACCCGTTCCTGATACACTGGCGCACTAATTAACCTATCTTGGTGGATAAGGATGTGAAGAGCTCAAGCTGTTGCAACTAGTATAGATTTAGTGACACACTGTAGTGGTATAAGCAGGTCAATTAGTATGATGAGCGGTAATTAGTGTGTGATAGTTTCTTAGTAGTCCTGTTATGGGATGGCTTTTGACACGTTTTTTTAAGGTGTAGAAGTTGTGGGTAAACCTGATTTTTCCGCTTCTCTACCCAAAACGCTGCAGTACACCTTACGCCTTCTTCCACCAGTGCTGAGCGTAGCCCGCGATAAACGCCACAACGCTGCTCGTAGAGCTTTGCCCAGACGTTATCGGCGTAGCCAGCACCATTCCAGCCAAAGTGCTCACTAACAGCAGCCCCAGACCATCTTTGGCTTCGATCCTGATGCAACAAGGTGGCTATTTTGTCGCGCTTGGTTTTCAGCTCATCAATGCTGATCACCCAGTCAACTGAGCCTTTGAAGGTCAGTCAGTGGCTTTCTGCGTTGCTGCGAATGACGTTGGTGGTGTTCTGCCCCACTGTGTTGGAATGAGCCTTTAGCACCCGTAACTTGAATTGCGTGTTGCCTTCGTCGTCACAACGCCAATAGCCCCAGCAATCGGCTGTGGCTGCATAGATGAAGGTGTTGCCAAAGATCGATTCTTTGGTGATCTCTTGGCGGTTGGTTTCCTTATTGAGGTTGTGAATCTGGTGTATCGACACATATAGTTCTGACGCCAACTTGTTGAGCCGGAAGAGCAGCAGCGCAAACTCAGCGTCTTTTGGTGAGATGGTTCCGCCAGCTATGCTGACGAGGGCACCCATCACCATAGCCTTTGCGTTGGTAGCTTTGATCTTGGCTTTCAGCTCCGGCAGCATCATCGGAGTGAACGACCAGATCATGTGCAGCCATTTGCCGTTGGGATTTGACCCTATCCGTCGCCATTTCACCGCTGCGTCAGTAGGTGACTCGTCTTCCTGGATAAACACCACATCGTCAATCTGCGCTTGATACTGACCAGCGAACTCGCCGCCGGTGGTGATGTCTTAGGCGATTTCGTAGGCAGCAAAGCTTTTGTCAGAAGCGCCCTCAGCTGCACAAGGATTTAGAAGTTGGACCCCAGCAGCTCTTTATCAACTGGCGGTTGCCGTCGCTGTGATGTCCACTGAACGTGTTCTTCGAAGTCATCTTGTGGCTGTTCCCCTTTGATTTGGACAGCAGCTCTACCAGGCGCAGGAATTCATTGGCTCTAAGCCCCACTTCCTCTCTGAGCTTGATCAGTGCTACTGACCGTAACGTTGGGTCGTCGATGGCATCAACGCGCATCAACCCGTTATTGAGTTGCTCCTTCAGATCATGTGCCCGTTCAATGAAGTCTTTGGTCTTCAGTGATGTGTTGTTCGCTTTAGCAGCATCGACGAGCTTCTCTAGATCAGCGTTTTTCATGACGACTCCATCTGTATTGCTTGGCTTAGTGGATTAGCGTTCCTGCACTGATTTGCTCGTATACAGATCGGGCTATCTGCTCAACATCCCAATCGCACTCTGCAGAGGGACTGTGCGCTTCCCCTAGCTGAATGGCTAAGTCTTCATCAGCACCGGCGGCGATGAAGGCTTCCTTCAAACCCCAACGGATGTTGCTGTAGTCGCCATAGGTTCCATCACCACCTTTTCTGGATTGGATGCGCCCCATGGCATCTGCGATCTGAAGCAGTCCTGGCGCTGAACCTGTGCGCAATTTTATGCGTCTGGGTTGTGGAGTAACCGGCAACGTCGGCAGCACAGTATCTAGCTCTTCAGCTGAATAACTTGGACCGTCAGCGTTGATAATTATAACCTGGCCCTGGCATTCATTATTGCGGTTGATGTAATGGTTCCATTCCATCCGCATGATGCGCTTATTGCCTTTGCAGTTTTTGTCGTTGCCTGGCGCTTCCAACGGCACCCGTTCCATTAGCAACGTCCATGGCTATGGATCCGCAGGGTTATCCAGCACCAGATAGTTGTGGATCGACATATCACCGGTGCCGACCTTAAAGGTGGGCTTCAGATCCACGTGTGATTGCCAAAGCTCAACCTGTTCAGATCGTGGTCTGTCGTCGTATTGCCAGAACAGTGTGGTGCACATCGTGACCTCATCATTCAAGGTGTCGCCGATGTTGGGCAGCAGGTAGATCCCGTAGCCCTTGTTTTTCTGATCCTGGAATCTTTCCAGGTTCATGGCGAGGTTGCCGTTGATGGTGAAGCCGGGTTTGCCCTTATTTGGGATTGCTCTGATGTGATCCTGACGCTGATCCAGCCCAGTCAGATCGATGTGTCAGTAGGGCTGGGCTGCATCAATCGTCAGTAGCGCATCACCTTGCGCACCTCCGTCAGGCTGGCCGGTACTTTCTTCAATGGTGCCATTGCTTTCAGGGGCCGAAGGTTTCTGCTGACCATGCAGTGATTTATATACGCTTCTCTCCGGACGTTCGTCATAGGCGTGCTCATTTTTTTTACCCCTCAGAACCGTTCAGAAAGGTTTTTGTCGCTGATGCCGTTGGCAGCTAGGAACTGATCGGCCTGGCGACGCAGCATGCTCCTACGGTGAAATTCAGCGCGGCACGCTTAGACGCTCCACTTGATTGGAGGGTTTTTGGACGTGCCCAGGATGAATGGAACACCCTTCTGCAGAGGATCAACTTTTTGTTCCATCTGGAATTTCAGGTGCCCTTGGGATAATTGAACTTCAGGCGCAGCAAGCGTCGTCTTTATGAACTTAGGCATGACGGTAGATACACGAAGGATGTGCGCAGTGCCCCCATGCCTCGTCCGGAGCAATTGCGACCCGTTGCCGAGCCTTCTTTTACGGCACTACCGCCAACCCTTGCCTAGCCGGTTGATGTTTTGTACCCCTCGCGGGGTTCCGACCTTCACCTGATGCAGTCATTGCTGGGCTAGCCAGACATGTCGGGGCCGAACTCAGAGAGTTCCTTCGTGGGCAGGGTTCAGAGTTGGGAAAACCAGCACGGTGACGCTCAGGCAACCACCACTGCAGTAATGTAACCATATGTTGCAATCTCGTACACGACAAATACTTAATTTCATTATGGTTTAAAAATATAGTTGAGACAAGCTTTAGGAGTTAGTGATGGTTGGATATTTCCTAATTTTTATTAGCTCATTAATTACTGTTGCATACCCAGAGGCTCATTCTGCTGTAGAAGGTGGTCAACAAAAGAAGGAACCAAAAACATATGACGCGTGCGTGCTAGCCGCTTCTGAAAGGAATACCAAGTGGTCTCAGTACAGGGTGGATGTCAATAAGTGCAGAGCTGAATTCGCCATACCAGGCGAGTACTAATCCTTGTAATTGTATAGACAAATATTCTACGTAATTGTTTGTACGAATAGCTATTCCATATCTATATAAGACCTTACATAATTGTGCCTTTGTCAGTTGTGTCGCTTTGAATTTTTCGAATGCTTCCCGAGTTCATTTTTTGTCAATCCAGCTATTTAGGCAACTCATCACTAACACCCTGGAACCTGTTTGTGTGCCGTGCATGCTTCTTATCGACGACCCTGCTGATCTGCTCTCTTAATGTCTTGGTCAGCTTCACCATGCCTGACGCGAACTGGGTGACGAACGCAGAGCCTTAACCGTTTTCAGGTTGGGTCGGATCAACAACGCGACCTTCAACTTCTATGGGCGCAATTACTCGTGGCAGGACAGCTTTGGTCATGGTGTTGACATTGCGTTTGACCCCACCAATCCAGGCGACACCTTCGTCTTCAACGGTCAGTGTGACCAACTCTGCAGGCCGCGAACCCAAGTAGCCAACCAACACAACAGCCAGTCGCAGATCCCAACGTTAAGCCTCTGCCAGTGCATTCTGCTGCTTTGGTTTCAGTGGAGTGCTCTTTTTGGTGGGCTTGTCGGCTACACCGACTAACTTACGCATTCGATCAGCACCTGGGGGAAGGTGTCGCTGATCCATGCCCTAGCGTTCAAGGGTAAATTCCAGGAACGCTGCAGCATCCGCCAGGTTGCGTTTCCTGCCTGCCTTACTTGGTAGGAGGGGGCACTCATCGCCGTTTTGTTCGTCGTTAGGGCCAAGGGCATCAAGCCTTACATAACGCTCCAGGACGCCTACACCTGTGCGCGGCTCGGGCTTGGAGCCCAGGGACTGATTGCCCCGGTCTGTTCGTAGCTGAAACGCGTCCATGCTGTTTTCACATTGACCTACCTTGGTGACCACGAACTGGTTCTGAATCACTTTCGCCAGGTTTTGACCACTCTTTCGGCCATGTTATTCAACCGTTTACTTTGAGCAGGCGGCATCTATGTTACGGACGCGATTGGTGTAATAGTAGGCAGCTTAATCGTTCGTTCGGGCCACATCTATCCGCATAGTTTTTCGTATTGCGCTTTTGTAGTCATTAACGAATTGCTGGGGATTTAGGATCTAGTCCTTTTTATACACAACTCATGATGATTTGGTTGAGATGAGCGGAAGACATGCCTGGATCCTGAAATTGCTTACGGATTAACTCTTAAGACTAATATCTTCTCATCTAGCGCTCAATTGACGGAAAGAAGCGGCTACTTCTACTCCTAATTTTGGCCGTGGCTAATACACCACACAATGCTCAGGCCTCTGAAAATTAGTCACCGATCAATATCTACTGCTCTTTATGAATCAAGAGTTTGATGTATAATCCTAGCTTGAATTTTTTGTTATTCCGTGCTCTATTGTAAGGGTGGCTGCTATGGATGAGCTTTTGTCAAATATTTTGCTAAATTCAGCTTTGGTTGAACTCAGTCATATGCAGCAATGTTCGCAGTATATAAGAAAAACTAATAAAGATGGTAGAAGATTGAATTTTCGCGCGATTGAGCTTGTTGTAACTCTGGCATCACATTAATTGCTGTAACAAGGATCGGTATGGTTGGAAAAACCTTTATACTTCTTAAGCAAATGGATAATGAATCCTGTAATCATATTTTCAACTCTAAACGTCTGGAGCCGGTCTCTAGTCTTTAATTGATGTTGATAGAGTTGTTGTATGCCTACTGATTTTTGTTGTAATTTTCACTGTTGCTTTATTCGCTTTCCGATAATCTCACAAATGTAGTCAGCATATTTCCCGTTTCCTGGTATTGAAAGAGTAGCATAAACCTAATAAATGATTGCTGTTGTAGTATTTATCTTATTGTATTTCAAGTATTTTAGTTCTTGAATATTGTTTGTAGGTAGGTAATTGTTCTCGTGAATTGAAGACTCTGCGAGATTTATTAGGGTCCCAGAGTAGTCGTTTCCTGTCGCTATGGTTGGAAGTGCTACGCAATATTTTGTGGCTAATTACTATTGGATTGTGGGTTGTTTGGATTCCAATTATTAATTTATTTTAACCACTGAAGGCTTCGGTCTGGATTGGTGTCTTCCTTTCAGCACCGAGCTTGTTCCTTATGTCAACATTGTTGACACACACCGGGCTTTTTCGACCATGATGTAGTTCCGTATGGCGGTGCTCATGCCCGAGTATTTATCTCACCCTGACACGTATTTTATCTTCTTGAGCATCTGCGGGTCTCTTTCACTCCTCGTGACCTCGTTAATTGTGTTCCGGTTTTTAGCGATAGTAATTTCCATAGGTTATCTTTTCATCATTTTTTGGGTTGGTCTTGATAAGGTTGGCATGACTGCACAATTGGGAACTTCTTTACTTGGTATCGGTCTGAACGGTGTCATGATAGGTCGCTATTTTTATGCACGATCTATGGCGAGTCTGGCTTATACCTGGCGTTCTGTTTATGTGCAAAATTTTAGTCTTATGCTTCCATATGAATTTAGTCGTCTAGTTGATCATGCGCAGGTAAAGCGGTTTGGTTCTGGTGATTCTCCTGAATTGGTGCAGCAGAGTAATCAGAAATTTACTTCATTGATGTTCGTTTTGGACGGTGCTGCCATGGTAGACATTGAGGGCGATAGAGTAGCCAAACTCTATCCTGGCGATTGGATATCCGAAGAGTCATTTCTTACTGGTGAAACAACGAAAGATGATGTATTCGTCGAGAATGCAGCATTGCTGGTTTGGAACTCAGATGAGTTAGTTCGCTTGAAAGAAAAGAATCCGTCAATTTATGAAAAACTCAACCTCATTATCTCTAGGAACCTTTGTCACAAGCTGATACGTGCTTATAAGGAAGAACATCGATTAATCCATCAGAATGATTAGGGCTTGCAATATAGTCTTGCATAGACGATTTTTATCCAATTCTCTTAATGCGATTTAGCGGGTGCTATTCGTTCTGCGAGTTCCTTGATCAGGCCGCGTGTGAAGCTGGGTGATCGTCTCAGTAGTTCGTCAAATATCACTGCATTGATGGTAAAGAGCAGGGCTCCTTCTTTGCCAGCACGACCGCTCATCCTTTGGGGAGTGCCGACGATCACATCAAGTTCGCCAATTGTTTCCCCGCAGCTCAGAATCTGTTTTTGCCCGAGATCATTAATGAGTTCAACCGTTCCCATTACTATGACTAACATATAGTCAATGGTATCTCCCTTCTGAACGATTAATTCCTCCGTTGAAGTGTGTATGATCTGACCTTTGTTAGTCAGCCAAAGTATTCCTTCTGGCGTTAGATCATTAAATAAGGGGGCTTTCAGCAAGGCTCGAAAGCATTGCCTCATTTCTAGATCCAGCTCAGAGCGCTGTTGCTCTTCGAGAAACTTAGAGGTTCCGAGATTGTCCCTTGTGGCTCGAATTGGTTGTGCCGATCTATCGGTATGCTCAAGTTGATCGAGCATGAGAACCCATCCGGCCGTGTCAGGACAAGGGTCTAACCAAAGCAGGTTGAGTGCCTCTTCCGTACTACCGGTTGCCTCGAATGATTCCGGCAATGGATCTAATCCTGATGCTTTTCTAGTTGCATTGAGGTCGTGTCGCAACAATTTTTGGCGTTGATTGAGGCAGTTGGCAAGTGGAATGTAGAGTGGTTCTTGCTCAGCGGCTTTGATCAATGTTGCTTGCAATCCGGTCTTCCAACGACACCGCTCACTCAGTTTTTCCAGGCGTTCTTGTTTCCACGAGCTTTTCGCGCCAAAACTTTTGAGGCACTCCTCCCAGTCGTTTTTATCCAGGCCAGATCCCTGCCTCAGTAGTTCGAGTTCTGCTTTGGCTGTGGCTGTCAACTGGCCCGGAGTTAGACCATCGAGTCCGTTGACGCGTATAAGTTCTTCGATTTGTTCCCGAGCGGCATCCCGCCGCAGCTCATCGGTTTGTCGTTCGAAAGACGCGCCGTTCAGTAGGCCGGGGTTTTTTTCGCTGACGAGACTCAACACAAGATGGTGATCATCCTGCGAAAGCCCAAGGCTATGGCGCAGTTCTTCTACTTCCAGCAGAGCAGTTGCATGGTTTAGCCGTCCGCTTTGGAGCATCTCGGTTAAGACTTCGGCATAAATTTGTTGCCCTTTCTGTTGGCCGATCGCTGGAAGTGCTTTAACCAGTGTAAATACTTCATCAGGAGTGAGTGCCATGAGAGAGCGCCCATCGAGGGCTTCGTCGAGACCAGGTAGATCTTTCAGCTTTTTACGCAGATTGTCGCTCGTGCTCTCGCGCTTGTAGACGGCGTGATCTCGCTTCCATCCTCGAAACAGACTGATCGCTGTGAGAGCGAGGACGATGTAACGTAACAGCGTGTCTCCTAGTTCCCCAATTATTCCCTGAAACGGGTTACTAAAAAAGAAAAAGGTATTGATTGCTAGAAATGTGGAGAGCTGACGCGTATGTTGCCGGGCACGTTTGTGTGATTCTGATCTAATTTGTAGGTTGTAGTAGTGATTTAGCGCGCGTTCGATTAGCCGAAATGTGCCAACGGAGATTAATGCCGAAAGACTGAGTACAGCTGGGTAGGCGATCAATCTGGGAACGGGAAATGTTGCTGTAAGTGGGCTGAGAGCATTGGCGGGATTCCCGCTTCCCTCTATGCGTAGTAAGTTAAAAAAGCTAATGATTAGCCCCAAGTAAGAGCTCCAGGCCCAGTCCAATCCGCGCTTGCCTTGAAGGTTTTCCCAGAATGACCGTTCGGCGTCGATATCCATGCAATTCCTTTGGCAAGCAACGCACGCGCTTTGTTCGTGGCCGTCTCTTGAGACCGTGCGGCACATCGACTGCGTTATGCGCGAAGTGTTATTGACATGGGCTGTGGTTCCAAGGGGAGATCGTGCGGCTGTTAATACCTGTTGGACGGGGCCCATTGGGCAGATGTATTGACACCAGGTTTTTCCTCCGTAAGCCCACCCCACTGTCATAGCGGCCGCAAGTGTTCCGAGAAGTAGAATCGCTAGTGCCAAAGGGTGGTTGTTTACCGCCAGTAGACGAAGGCAGAGCCCCGCGATAAGTAGGCTCCACTGCAATTCGATGTGATGCCGTCCCAGCCAGGAATCCGGCTGCACCTTGACGACTTCGGGCTTCCCACCCCGCCCAGGTTTTCGGCGCTGCTTATCCAATGCCCGTGCTAACTGAGACACGAAAGCCAATGGACAGACGCGACGCCAAAGCTCATGGCTGATCACGGCAATGATCAAAAGCCCTCCAGGCACAACGCTTCCCCAGAACAGGCGGTTGCTGTTGATGTCAACACCTGGCCACAGCAGAGACAGGATTAAGACTCCCCAGCCACTGAGAAGACTCCAGCGGATGATACGCATCTTATTTTCAGACCAGATGTCGAACGACTGCATGGCTTTGAGTACGTTGATATCTATTAAAGAGGACGTGCTATCACAGTGGATTGATCGGTAACAGAGATGTATATATTGACTGATATTGTTGCGAAATAATATTTTGTTGGTCATCGCTGAGCAAAGCTATCTTTGATTCTTTTGAGTTTTATCGAGGAGTTTGCATCCGTCACCGTAAATATTGATTATATGGACAATATAAGTATTTCGCTGAAGACCACATTTCCGATGATGAATCGATTCGTAGATATTCTTCTGCTGATCGTTCGTAAGTAGAGATCCGACGATGGATGTCTTCAGTCCGGGAAGTGTTGGAAGTATCCAATTGATGGGAGCCTCAATACTCGCTGCGTTGTATCCGATATTTTTTTCTACGAGTTGGTTTCAAGAGTAACATCCACATATAAATGATCAGCGCTTGCCATTTCAAGATCTTGCAAGAAAGTTTTATAACGTCTCTGGTGTTTAAGTTCTCTTTTTCAAGATTATAGTTTCCTCTCTTCCTGCTTGCTTGCTTTCAGCTTGAGTGTCGAAGAGATACACTACTCATAACTCGTCTTGGTTATTTATCCTTTGCCCTCTCTAGATCTTCAACTTGTGAGGGTTGCGCACCGTAAGTTTCAGCTAGGTGCTGGGCTTGAAAGTTGATTAACAAATGGCTCGGATGGTGAGAAATAGTGACGAATAAGTAAGAACAGAGAAGAAGGTTGACTTATTGGTTTTTAGCTTTTCAATTGACTTTTGCAAGCGACTGGATCAAGTCTCCACTGTTGATTTGGTGAAGGGGGGCATCGTCTGTCCCCTGCCCGAAGTGACGGATATGAGTCTTTGGGTCAAGGCCCATTAGCTTTGCGGTTTCTAGCAGGGACAGTGGTTGCGGGTAATACTTGGCCATTAGCCACGCTCAGCCATGCCGTAACTAATATGGCGTTAAAGGGTTGAGGGTGTGGAATCGAACGACATTGACACTGGTGGATGTCGATGATGACTGGTTGATATATGGCTGATTTCTTCCTGCCTCGCAGTCCGATGGTTGTCTTTTGGATCAAGGTCTGGGCTGATCGGCAGGATGCGGATGATCCGGCAGGCTGACGCAATGCAAATCATCACCAGATCGCTTCCATTGTACGAGATGCAGGCGATCGATCTTATTGCTGTCCAGGCAGTCCCAGATATCTGTTCCACGCAGAGTAGCTGCTGACCAATGGTCACCTTCGCTCTTCATTTTCTTTCTGTTCTCATCCTTCCAGGCCGTCCAGCTGATGTCTGGATAAGATGCCACGAAATGGCTGAGAATGACGATCGAGAACTCCACGCTGCAGAACGTTGTGATCGAATGACTATAAGGCGATTTGTATCGGCTGCTTTTTTGCCCTTGACCTAGGTCGAGCTTTGCTTGTCTCTTGAATGTTGTTGATTCTGTGGTACGGGTGATTGTTGAGGACAGGGGCTATTGAATCGCTTCAGTCCTTGAAAAACTACTGATGCTGAAAAGTTCATCACTTTGATCACAACGGTTCGGGCTTCCCAACGAAGCTTTGACACCCTGAACATTGTGCGCGCAACTAACGGGAGCAACTTGTTCAATCTTGCGTTCAGCGACCTGCCAGCACTTCAATACAGCAGGTAATTGGTCTGGGTGTTGCCTGAGCCTGATCAGGCTTTCTCCGCTGCGATCTTCTCCAGATCACGG
>QCSJ01000050.1 GCA_003211535.1 Synechococcus sp. AG-670-A05
AAGGGCCTGATCCCAACGTTCCAGCAGTGCGCCAAGACACAGATTGAGCAATCCACACAGCTGCAGGGTCACCAATCCAGCGACGGCTGCGCCAGCCTGAGATGTGAGATCACCCATGCCTTGCTGCTGGGAGAGACGACCCGTCAGCCAGGCGGCGGGAATGAAGCCGGCCAGGTAACCGAATCCAGGCTCTAGGACGTAGGTGAGCCCCCCTCCGCTGTGGAACACCGGCAGATCCAACATCCCGAGGCTGATGTATGCCACAGCGGCGATCATCCCGGCACGGGGACCACTGACGAGTGCGCAGAGCAAAAGTGCCGGCACTTGCCAGGTCGCCGGTAAGTCCATCAGCTGCAGAGGCGTTGATGGAATCAGCAGGGCAGAGGGCAGCAGGCCGCCGATCAGGATCAACAGCAATCCGGCCAGGGCTCCACTCCAGGTGGCGAGAGCTTTCACGCCGGAAGGTCAACTTTGCGCATCCTGCTTGAAAATGTAGTTCCTGCTCAGATCCCATGTCCGTTTCCATCGGCGATCGTCTGCGTTTGATCACGGCTCAGACCTATCTCAAAACCGCTGATCCGATGCCGATGCTGCGTCCGCCGGATCTGGTGCCGGTTGGGGAAATAGGGGAAGTTGTCGCTCTCCACCCTCTCGAGACCGTTGCGATTCGCTTTCGGCGGGGCGCGTTCCTAATCCCCCTCACTCAGCTTGAGCCGGCAGCTTCTGAGGACTAAAGCTGGTGCCAGCGGCGTTCGAGCCTCTTGAGTGCCTCCAATGGACCACAAAGACTGACGTGGGGACGCTGCAGCCAGCGTTGCGCCGCCTCCATGAGCTGCGCAGCCTGCAGCGACTCCATGCGATCCAGGCAGCGATGGTCATGGTCATCGCTTAAACCAAGGCTGCGTCGATGAGCAGCCCGTTCAGCCCGTTGGGAACAGGTCTGGCGGCCATGGGCGAGCTGGCCGCGGAATTTGGCTCGCGCCAGGTCCAGGTCTGCTTCGCTAATGGGTTGGCTGCTGAGCTCATGCCAGCACTGGTGAAGCAGAGACAGGGTCAACTCAGCCCGTTCGGCGCTGCTCGAGGCATGCAGCACGAATGGAGCAGCGCCTGCCCGTGTCGGGTGGTGAGCGCCGACGTCGTAGGCCACACCATGGTCTTCCCGCAGCCTGCGGAACAGCAGGCTCGACATGCCTGAGCCCAGATGGCACCCCAGCAGCCGCAGAGCTAGGTCATCCGGATGGCGATGGGAACAGCTGGGTTGACCCAGCATCAGCACCACCTGTTCGGTGTCGATGGACTGCGTGATCAGATCGCCATCTGCGCTGGGCGTCCAGCGCAGCGGTGGAGGGGGCGGCCCATCTGTCGTGTCCGGCCAAAGGTTGTCCATCCGCTTATGCAGCGTGTCGTCAAGAGAGGTTGGCCAGGTTCCGCTAATGGCCAATACGGAGTGTCCTGTTGTCAGCTGTCTGGCCAGGGTCTGGAGCGCGCTCTCATCCAGCTGTTGCAGGTCTTCGCTCACACCGAGCGGGTCATGGCCGTAACCCGTGCTGGCGTACACCAGCTGCCGCCATTGATCGATCGCTAGTTGAAAGGGATCCTCCCGTTGGTGTTGCAGTGCCTGCAGGCTCAGGGAACGTTCCAGCTCCAGTTGTTCCTTCGCCAGATGTGGAGCTGTGACCATCCATTCGAGCAAGGGCATCAGCTCTTGGGCGTCTTCGCTCGTGCAGCGCAGGCTGATCAGCAACCCGTCTTCGTGGGTGTCGCTCCGCAATCCGGCACCACGCCCTTCCACCAGATCCGCCAGCTGACGGTGGTCGAAGGGGCCGCAGCCGCGGCTGAGGGTGGCCGCTAGCAGCTGATGCGCACCACGTTGGCCGATGCTATCCGTGGCACTGCCCCAGGGCAGCAGCAATTTCGCCGCCATCACCCCAGGGGTGGTGATCTGATCTACGATCAAGTCTGGTAGAGCCATTAGCGACGCCCCGCTGGGGTGGCAATAAGGGTGCAGGCCCGATCTGGCTTCAGCAGTGGCATCAATTCGGCGGACAGGCGCTCTTCACTCCAACCCTGAAGATGCTGCAGGGGTTGCAGGAGCTCCTGCGGACGGTTCCAAAGAGTTTGGCTGGCCGCCTGGGATGCCACCTGACTTACCGATTCCAGGCTATAGCGCAACCCGTTGCCGACGAGTTGTCGTCCCCGCGCCAGCTCGGCCGTCGAAAACCGCTCGGCCTGTTCCAGCTGTTCGTGCACCGTCGCTTGCACCTTTTCCAGATCGTCCGGTTGACAGCTGATCTCAAGGGTTATCAGGCAGCCCTGTTCCAGAACACTGAGGTCCATGTCCACGCTTTCAGCGATGCGAAGCTCCTCACGGAGCTGGGCGACAAGGCGGCTGCGTCGCCCTTCCCCCAGGAGTGTCGTGGCGAGATCGGCGCCCATCACCCAGTCCTGATTATCGGCGGTGGATCCGCGCCAGAGCATCAGCAGGCGGGCTGATTCCAGACGCGCCAGTTCCAGGGTGTGGCGTCCAGGCTGCAGCCTGAGCCCTTTCGGTTTCGCTGGCGTGGAAGGATCTGGCGGCAGCTGCGCTAGTGCCGAGCTTTCACTCATTGCTCTCAACTCTTTGGCTTTCGGCCCACTGATGGCCAGGCAGCAGTGTTGGCCTCGGTAGCGGCGTTGATGGAACGTGCGCATGGCCTCGGGTTCCATCTCCAGAAGGCTGGAGCGTTCCCCGAGGATGGGTCGTCCATAGGGATGGTCCGGACAGCCCTGTTTCAGCAGTTGCTGCAGGACCTGCTCATCCGGTTGATCGGCGTACTGGGCCATCTCCTCCAGCACCACCTCCCGCTCCAGGCGAAAGGACTCCCGCTCAAGGGCTGGGTGCAGAACCAGATCCAGCAGCAGATCCAGAGCCTTCTGACTCTGGTCGGGCGGGATCAGCACATGGAAATGGACGTCATCAAAGCCGGTGGCGGCATTGCTGCTCCCTCCCAGGGCTTCGATGGCCAGATCAAAGGCCCCTGCCTCCAGCCGATCGCTGCCCTTGAAAACCATGTGTTCCAGGAAGTGAGCCATCCCTTCCTCTCCAGCTGCCTCAGTGAAGCTTCCGGCTCGACACCAGAGATCCAGGCAGGTGAGCGGAGCTTCGGGCATTTCCACTGCTACGCAGCGGACGCCGTTGGGGAGGGTCCAGTGGTCCAGCGCCGGACCGTGCAACAGGCTGGTCAGAACTGCGTGGCAAAGTTCCATTCTGTTACCCCCGGCTTGATGCAGTCCCCGCCGTCCGAATCTTCAGCGACGGTTCCCCCCCTGATTCCCTCCCTGGCCCAGACGATCCGGGAGGCCTGGGTCGGCCTGCCAGAGCTGAAACCACTGCAGACCGAGACCGACTTCACGAGCATCGAGGGGCAACTTGAAGGGGATGATCTGCTCATCCGCAACGAGCTTCTCTGCTGCCGCGGAATTCGCAAGATCCATCTTGAGCGGGCCTGCCTTGGTCGGGGCCTTCAGATCCTTCACTGCGTTTGGTTCCCAGACCCCTGCTTTGATCTGCCGATCTTCGGAGCCGACATCGTGGCAGGTCCGGCCGGGGTCTCCGCTGCGATCGTGGATCTCTCGCCGGTGTCCGAGGCGCTGCCGTTGGGCATCGAATCAGCTCTTGTGGACAGTCCTTGTCCAGCGTTCCGCCAGGTGCGTGATCTGCCGGGGTGGGGCACGATTTTTTCTCCTCATGTCTGTTTCATCAGACCGGATGGTGCCGAGGAGGAGGCGCTGTTCCGGTCTCGGGTTGAGGACGTCCTGGCGATCCTGCGAACGGCTGTGCTCCAGGCAGCCAGCGAACCGAAGACGGCTGCTTCTACGATCCGCCGTTATACGGGACAATTGAACTATTGCCTCCAGCAGAAGCGCAACGACAAGACTCGTCGGGTGCTGGAAAAAGCCTTCGACGCATCCTGGGCCGACCGCTACATCGAAGAGCTGCTATTCGACGACCCATCACCACTGGTCTGACCCACCGCTGGTATCGCTCCCGTTGGATCGGTCTCTGCGGGTTGGCAATCGTTCTGATCGGCTGTGGTGGGGGTCAGGACAACGCTGACGCACCAGCAAGTCCTCCAGAAACCGAAGCAGGTGAGATCGTCGCCCGTCCTGAAGCGGTCGCTGCCCTGGGGCAGCTGGAACCCGCTGGGGACGTGCGTCGGTTGGCGGCTCCGACGGCGGGGGTAGCAGGGACACCCCGGATCCAACAACTTCTTGTGGAAGAGGGCGCTGAGGTTCAACGGGGCCAGGTGCTGGCCCGCTTCGACACCAAAGCCGGCCTGGAGGCTGAACTGGCTGAAGTCGAGGCTGATCTGGCGAGTCTCGAAAACGAGATTGCCCTTCAGAAACTGAAGTTGTCGCGATACTCCCGCGGTGCCGAATGGGGTGCTGTTTCATTGGTTCAACGCGAATCCAGCCGGGAGGATCTGGTTCGTCTCGAGGGTGAACAGGCACAGGTTCTGGCACGGCGTCAGGGCTTGCTGGTAGATCTTGAGGAAAGCGAGCTCCTCTCTCCTCTGGATGGGCTTGTTCTGGAGATCCATGCGCGTGAGGGGGAACGTCCAGGCAGTGACGGGGTGATGGATGTCGGAGCCAGCCAGCGGATGCAGGCACGGATCGAGGTCTATGAGTCCGACATCGCCCGGATCCGTTTGGATCAGCCGGTGCAGTTGACCAGCGAGAACGGGGGCTTTAGTGGTCAGCTCAGGGGTCGCGTTTTACAGATCAGTCCCCGGGTGCAGCAGCGCGATGTGCTGTCCACCGATCCCACCGGTGATGCCGATGCCCGTGTGGTGGAGGTGCTAGTGGTTCTTGAGGACGCCGATGTCCGTCGGGTGATGCGTCTGGCCGGACTGAAGGTCATCGCCCGGTTCGAGCCATGAGACACCTCTGGCAGGGACGTCGGATCCCCCTGTCCTGGTTGCTGTTGTCCCGTCAGCCGGTTCGCCTTCTGGTGGCTCTGGCGGGAATCAGCTTCGCCGGGATCCTGATGTTCATGCAGCTGGGATTTCGCGATGGACTCTTTGACGCCAGCGTCACGGTGCATCGCTTGTTCGATGCCGATCTGGTGTTGATCAGTCCACGCTCGGCTAGTTCTGTCCGGATGGCGGGCTTCCCCAGGCGCCGGCTGGTCCAGACCCTGGCCGACCCTGCTGTTGAGGGGGTGACCCCGGTTCACTGGGGCCTGATGCTCTGGCGCAATCCGGAAACCCGGCTCAACCGCGCGATCCTGGCTCTGGGCTTCAATCCGGATGATCCCTTTTTTGCGGATCCGAGCCTGTCGAACAAGACGGAAGTGCTTAAGCAGAAGGGCAGGATCCTTTTTGATCAGCTGTCGCGTCCTGAATTTGGTCCCATTGCCGATTGGTACCGGGAGGGTCGCACTGTTGAAACCGAGATCGCCGGCAATCGCATCCGGGTGGAAGGCCTGGTGAGTCTCGGTACGAGCTTCGGAGCTGACGGGAACCTGCTCACCAGCACCGAGACCTTTCTGGATCTCTCTCCCCAGAAATCGCGCGGGGCCATCGAAGTTGGTCTGATCCGCTTGCGTCCAGGAACGGATCCACAGGAAGTTGTTCAGAGGCTGGAGTCAAGGCTCCCTGCGGACGTCAAAGTCCTCACCAAACAGGGATTCATTGATTTCGAAAAGAACTACTGGAAGAGCGGTACCTCGATCGGATTCATCTTCACCCTCGGGGCCGCTATGGGGTTTGTGGTGGGTTGCGTGATCGTGTACCAGGTTCTTTACACCGATGTCAGTGACCATCTCCCCGAATACGCCACACTGATGGCGATGGGCTACCGCCTCAGCCATTTGCTTGGCGTTGTGGTTCGCGAAGGTTTCTATTTGGCTGTGATGGGGTATATCCCGGCCTATTTCGCCGGTGAGGGGCTGTACTGGTTCGTCCGCGACGCCACGCGTCTTCCGGTGGGTATGGATGCGGCCAGGGCCCTCACCGTCGGCGGAATGATCCTTGTGATGTGCATGTTGTCCTCGCTGCTCGCGATGCGTCGGCTGGTTGATGCAGACCCGGCGGAGATCTTCTGATGGCATCCGTGGAGCTCCAGAACCTCAGTCACTCTTTTGGGCGCGGTGAAATGCGGCGGCAGGTGCTGCAGAGCATCAGCCTCAGAATCGATCCAGGGGAGGTGGTGCTGCTTACGGGGCCATCCGGATGTGGAAAGACCACATTGCTAACCCTGATCGGTGCTTTGCGCACGGTTCAGTCCGGTGAAGTCACCGTGCTCGGCCATCGCCTCTACGGTGCCGGTCGGCGGCAGCGCCAGAAGGTGCGCCGTGGAATCGGCATGATTTTCCAGGGCCATAATCTTTTGCGCTGCCTCACGGCAGAACAGAACGTACAGATGGGGGCCGATCTTCTGACAGGACTCGGCTACCGCGCCCGACGCGATGAAGCCCGGTACTGGCTGCGCTCCGTCGGTCTGGAGGATCAAATGTGCAAATTGCCCCACGACCTATCCGGCGGTCAGAAGCAGAGGGTGGCCATTGCCCGCGCCCTTGCCGCCCATCCTCGACTGCTGCTGGCAGATGAACCGACAGCTGCCCTGGATGGGGCCACCGGTCGAGAGGTGGTGGAACTGCTGCGGCGACTGGCGCGGGATCAGTCCTGCGCTGTGTTGATGGTGACCCACGATCCACGCATCCTGGATGTGGCGGACCGGTTGCTGCGCATGGAGGATGGCTGTCTGCTGCCGTCTGAGCAGTAGGATGGTTTGGTATGAAACGTTGTTGACGCCGAATGGCCAAGCGCAGAAATCTCAAGAAGGAAAAGCAGGAACGCAACCGCGCCTATGCGCGCAAGTTCAAGAAGCGCAAGCTGCGTACTGACGGCCGCGGCGAAGGCGCCGGTAACGGTGTGACCGGTACCGCCAACAACGGTGGTGCTGCCGATTGATCGTGCTCAATTTTTTATTCATCAGGGGGCTTCATGGCCCCCTTTTTTATTGCTTTTAGGCTGAACCCTTTCCACCGTTCCGGTTGCTGCGATGTTCGTTAGCGTCGTGATACCGACCTACAACCGCCGACCGATCCTTGAGAAGTGTCTGCTTGCACTGGAGCAGCAGCAAGCTTGTCCGGATATCAATGGGTACGAGGTGGTGGTGGTCGATGACGGATCCACCGATGGCACCCCAAATTGGTTGCGAGCGGAGGCGGAAGGTTTTCCTCATGTGCGACTGATTGAGCAGTCCCATGGCGGACCCGCTGAGGGGCGCAACCGCGGCGTGGATCACGCCCGAGGGGACGTGATCGTTTTCATCGATAGTGATCTGGTGGTTACTGACAGCTTCCTGGTTTGCCACGCCAGCAGCCTTGTTCACCGCTGGGGTGAACGCGGCGACCGTCTCTGCTTCACCTACGGGGCCGTTGTGAACACGGCTAACTTCGAGCAGCCCACGGCCGAACGCCACAAGCTGCGGGATCTGTCCTGGGCATATTTCGCGACGGGAAATGTCGCCATCGACAAGGACGTGCTGCAGCGTGCTGGGATGTTCGACACAGGCTTTCGCTTGTATGGCTGGGAGGACCTTGAACTGGGCGAGCGGTTGCGGCGGATGGGGGTAGAGCTGATCAAGTGCCCTGCTGCCGTGGGTTACCACTGGCATCCAGCCCTCACCCTCGATCAGATCCCGCGATTGATCCAGGTGGAAGGGGAAAGGGCTCGGATGGGACTGGTGTTCTTCCGCAAACATCCGACGCGCCGCGTGCGCTTCATCATTCAATTCACCTGGCTGCATCGCCTGCTCTGGGAGTTACTCACTCTGGGTGGACTGATCAATGAACACAGCCTCAGGCCCCTGCTGCGCTGGCTGATCCGTCATGGCTACCCGGGCACGGCGATGGAACTGCTGCGTCTTCCCCTCAACCGCATCGGCGTGCGTGCCCTGTTTCAGGAAGCGCGTCTGGCTGGCTTGCGCTGACCGGCCTTTTGATACCGTCGTCAAGTACTTTCACACCGCACACCTGCTCGTTTCGGGTGCATGCGACATCGGTTGATGCCTTCAGGCTGAGCCGTGTCCATCCCTGGCAGGTGGAGGCGAACCCGAAACCCTCAAACCATGGCTGTTGTCACTCTCGCCGAAATGATGGAGGCGGGTGCCCACTTCGGGCACCAGACCCGTCGTTGGAACCCCAAGATGTCTCGCTATATCTACTGCGCGCGCAATGGAGTTCACATCATCGATCTCGTGCAGACCGCTGTCTGCATGAACAACGCCTACAAGTGGACCCGTTCCGCTGCACGAAGCGGCAAGCGTTTCCTCTTCGTTGGTACCAAGAAGCAAGCCTCAGAAGTGGTGGCTCTTGAAGCTGTCCGCTGCGGAGCTGCCTACGTGAACCAGCGCTGGCTGGGCGGCATGCTCACCAACTGGACCACGATGAAGGCTCGGATCGACCGTCTCAAGGATCTGGAGCGGATGGAGTCCAGTGGTGCCATCGCCATGCGCCCCAAGAAGGAAGGTGCTGTGCTTCGTCGTGAACTCGAGCGCCTCCAGAAATACCTAGGTGGCCTCAAGACCATGCGCCGCCTTCCCGACGTCGTGGTGCTGGTGGACCAGCGCCGCGAGTCCAACGCTGTGCTGGAAGCGCGCAAGTTGGACATTCCACTTGTGTCCATGCTCGATACCAACTGTGATCCGGACCTCTGCGAGGTGCCGATTCCCTGCAACGACGACGCTGTGCGCTCGGTGCAACTGGTACTGGGCCGCCTTGCGGATGCCATCAACGAGGGTCGTCACGGCAACAACGAGCAGCGTGGCGGCGACGACGCCGAAGGCTGAGGTTCTCTGAACCGCTAAGTTCACGCCGCCGACTTGCGTTTGTGGGTCGGCGGTGCTTCATGTTCCCTTTCCCGACTTCAACAACCGATGGCAGCCGTATCCGCCAAGCTTGTCAAAGACCTGCGCGACAAGACCGGCGCGGGAATGATGGATTGCAAGAAAGCCCTGGCGGCCACTGACGGTAACGCCAACAAGGCGGTCGAGTGGCTGCGTCAGAAGGGCATTGCCAGTGCTGAGAAAAAGTCCGGCCGCACCGCTGCTGAAGGTGCCATCGGCAGCTACATCCACACCGGTGCCCGGGTGGGTGTGTTGATTGAAATCAACTGCGAAACCGACTTCGTGGCCCGCGGTGACATGTTCCAGAATCTGCTACGTGATGTCTCGATGCAGGTGGCGGCTTGTCCCAATGTGGAATACGTCACCACCGATGAGATCCCCGATGAGATCCGCGAACGTGAGAAGGCCATCGAAATGGGTCGCGACGATCTGGACGGCAAGCCGGAGCAGATGAAGGGAAAGATCGTTGAAGGTCGCATTGGCAAGCGCCTCAAGGAACTCGCCCTGATGGAGCAACCATTCATCAAGGACAGCTCGATCACAGTGGCTGAGCTGGTCAAGCAGACCGCCGGCAAGATCGGCGAAAATGTGAAAGTGCGTCGCTTCACCCGTTACACCCTGGGTGAAGGCATCGAAGTTGAAGAGACTGATTTCGCTGCTGAAGTGGCCTCAATGCAGGCCGCCGGCTGATCCAGGTGCCTGTCACGGACCCAACGTCCGCCTACGACCCGAACGAACAGCTGGCACGCCTGGAAAGGTTGTGCCGGCTTAGGTCGATTGCCGTTTATCGCGAGCAGGCCCTCTATCTTCAGGTCCTAAGAAATGAGCTGGGTCCTGCTGTACGTCAGTCCCTGTTTTCGTTGATGTCGGAGACGGATCCCCTCCGCTTCAATCGGCTTTCAGACGGACAGAGAACCCGTTTTCACGCTGCGATCGACAATCTGATCAAGCGCTGTTCTGTGCTGCTGACGGTGGAACAGCAGATGCATCTGGTCGATCAGATCCAGCAGGAGCAGCTGCGGCATCAGGCAAGGGCCAGCCGTCAGATGCTGAATGGTCTCCAACAGGCTGCTCAGCCGCAGCAGGGTGAACCCAACCCCCAGCCGGGTGATCCTTCATCCGGACGTGCCGAGGGCTCTGTGGAGCTCAGCATGGCTCCGCCTCTGGATCAACCCCAGCGGTTCGGCATCGAACCCAATCCATCCTTCGGACAGCAGGAGCCGCCAACTCAGCCTCCTTCCTCTCCAGAATCACCACAACAGGCTGAACCACAGCACCCACGAGATGCTGGAGACGTAGAAGGTCAGAGACATCTCGACGTCCTCCGGTCGTTGTTTGAGCTGGCCGGTGAGGCGCTTGAGCAGCCCGTGAGTGGTGGCGGCCTGGTCGGGGCGTCCATGAGACCGCAACCATCTGAGGAGCAGAACAGCCTGCTACCGACCATGCCGGTGGCGTTGCTTCAGTGGATGGACGCGATGGATCTGGCCTTGGCGCGTCGGCTCCGTAACCTTTCTCACGCCGTAAACGTTCAACTGCTGCGGTCCGGTCTGGCCCAGGCCCTTCTGCCGGTGAACCTTCTTGAGGCCGTGCTGAATGGTCAGATGGAGACTCAGGCGGCACCCTCCAATCTGCTGAGGCTTCAGCTGCCGCTCGCCATTGGTCAGCTGGGTCCAGGGATAGATGTTCTCTGTGTGCTTGTGCGCAGCAGTGAGCTGGAATTCGACAGCTCCCGCCTGCGAAGTTGCCGTCGTCGCCTTCGCGACCAGCAACAAGAATTGGCAAAAATGGTAATGCAGCAACGCCACTGGGAACGTCGCTGTCTGGATCGTGAAGCTCGAACGCCTTGGCAGATTCCTCCCGATCCCAAGACCCCCGGGGACTGAACCGTGAGCAGCTCAGTGCGTTGCTGCGTTGGCTCAAGCCACTGCAGCAGGCTCTTGCGCTGGAAGTGGAAACGGGTTTCAACAATCTCCAGGGTCGGCAGCAACGGTTTGATAGCTTTCTGACCCATCAGTTATCTCAACCCCCTTCGCTGCACTACCCCCCCGGCGTGGAGGAGCGTCTACGCCGACTGCAGAAGGGCTTTGTCGGTTATGAAGACCTACCGGAAAGCGGCCGCCGACGGTTGGTCACCGACACGCGCCAATGGCTGCATGAGTTGCGGCTCCGGCTTGAACCCTCTGCGCCGATGGCACCACCACAGCTGCGACTGGCTTCTGTAACTGCGTCTGCACCCGTTCGTGAGCTTGGCCTAGATAGTCCCCTGACGCAGCTCCATGGGGTGGGACCCAAGTTGGCGGGGCGACTGGCAGCCATCGGTCTGCTGCTGGTGCGAGACCTGCTGAAGCACTACCCGCGAGACCATGTTGACTACGCCACCCGCCGTCGGATCGAGGCTCTGGTGGTTGGTGAAACCGCCACGATTGTGGCCACTATCCGCCGCTGCAACGGTTTCGTCAGTCCACGCAATCCGAATCTGGCGATCCTGGATCTGCAGCTCCAGGACCCCACCGGTCGGATCAAAGTGACACGTTTTCTGGCCGGGAAACGGTTCAGCTCGCCTGCGTACCTCAAGAGGCAACAGCGGCTTTACTCCCAGGGCGCGACGGTGGCCGTCAGTGGCCTGATCAAAGAAGGGCCCTACGGAGTCATATTCCAGGACCCGTTGATTGAGGTGTTGGAAAGCAGCGGTGCCGAGCTGAGATCCCGCAGCATCGGTCGTCTGATGCCCGTCTATGCCCTGACGGAAGGGGTTGCGGCGGATCGTTTCCGTCAACTGATTGATCAGGTGTTGCCCCTGGCTCGCGCCTGGCCGGACCCCATCAGTCCGGTTGAGCGTCGGCATTGGTCTGTGGTCAGCCTGCCGGATGCGTTTCAGGGTCTGCATGCACCGGACGACCAGAGCGGGCTGGATCGGGCCCGGCGTCGGCTGGTGTTCGATGAATTCCTTTTGCTGCAACTCGGTCTGCTACGGCGTCGACGCAGCCTGAGCCAGCGTCCTTCCCCTCAACTGGAGTTGATCCGGCGCAGTGACGGTCTTGTTGGGCAGTTTTTGGCTTCCCTGCCCTTTGTCTTCACGGCTGCCCAGGAGCGGGTCTTCGCCGACATCGAATCGGATCTGCAGCGTTCCCAGCCGATGGCACGGCTGGTGCAGGGGGATGTCGGCTCCGGCAAGACCGTTGTGGCCATTTCGGCCCTGCTGTCCACCATCAGTTCCGGCTGGCAGGGGGCCCTGATGGCCCCCACTGAGGTCTTGGCCGAGCAGCATTACCGCAACCTCTGCGGCTGGCTATCGCCACTGCACGTGACGGTTGAGTTGCTCACCGGGGCGACGCCGAGAACCAAACGACGACAACTGCTGGACGACCTGGCCAATGGCTCCCTCAAGGTGCTGGTGGGGACCCATGCACTGCTGGAGGATCCGGTGGTGTTTTCCCGCCTGGGATTGGTGGTGGTGGATGAGCAGCACCGCTTCGGCGTGCATCAACGGGACCGGTTGCTCAACAAAGGTCTGCAGCCCCATCTGTTGACGATGACCGCCACCCCCATCCCCCGCACGCTGGCCCTCTCCCTCCATGGCGACCTTGACGTCAGTCAGATCGATGCACTCCCGCCAGGACGAACACCCATTCGCACCGCCACGCTCACGGCCGCCCAGCGGTCGCAGGCCTATGAGCTGATCCGTGAGGAGGTGGGTCGCGGCCAACGGGCCTATATGGTGCTGCCTCTGGTGGAGGAATCCGAGAAACTTGAGCTGCGATCAGCTGTGGAGGTTCACGCCGAACTGGCCTCAGAGGTTTTTCCGGAGCTGACTGTCGGTCTGTTGCACGGTCGGTTGAACAGTGCGGAGAAGCAGTCCGTGCTCCGGGACTTTGCCGACGGCCGCAGCCAGGTACTCGTGTCCACCACGGTGGTGGAGGTGGGCGTGGATGTCCCCGAGGCAAGCGTCATGGTGATTGACCATGCCGAACGCTTCGGATTGGCCCAGCTGCATCAGCTGCGGGGCAGGGTTGGCCGTGGCGCGGCAGCCTCACATTGCCTGTTGATCAATGGCAGCTCCAATCCCGAGGCGCGCCAGCGTCTTGATGTGCTGGTGCGCTCCAGCGATGGTTTCGAAATCGCTGAGATGGACCTGCGCCTGCGCGGGCCAGGGCAGGTGCTTGGTACCCGTCAATCGGGTCTTCCTGATCTTGCCTTGGCCAGTCTGGCGGATGATGGTGCAGTGCTCGAGGATGCACGGGCGGCGGCGCAACAGCTGATGGAGCAGGACCCGGATCTCGCTGATCACGCGGCACTCCTCGCCCTGTTGGAGGAGCAGCAGCGTCGGCTCAGCGGGGCGGCACCGCTGAACTGAACCCTTAGACCATGTCTGGTGCCAGCAAGTCCATGCGTCCCTGGAGTGATCGTCCCATCCACGAGAACGGAGAAGAGCTTGTGGCGTTGCCGCCTGCCCTGCTGCGGCTTGTGCCACACCCCTATGTCGCAGCTGGCGCCCCCTACGGATCCGGGGCGGATCCCTTTCAGCTGCGTTCCGGCGTTGTGGTCCGTCTTCTGACCGCGCAACAGCACCTGCAGGCGAGGCAACCTGAGCTGCGGCTTGCCATTTTTGATGCCTGGAGACCTCTGGCCGTTCAGGCATACATGGTGGAGCAGGCGGTTGAGGCGGAAATCAACCGACGAGGCATCGACCGGGCCGATCCCGACCAACTGGCCGCCGTGCGCGACATGGTCGGACGCTTTTGGGCACCACCGAGCCCTGACCCCTCCACACCGCCTCCCCACAGCACCGGTGCAGCGGTGGATCTCACCCTGGCCCGACACAGAGATGGCAACACCCTGGCTATGGGCGGCGAGATTGATGCCGTGCATGTGATCTCGGAGCCCGATTATTACGCCGCTGCTGCGCCGAACACTGAAGCAGCGCACTGGCATCAGAGGCGGCAGCTTCTTGCATCAGTGATGGAAACAGCCGGTTTTGCCCAGCACCCGAACGAGTGGTGGCATTTCAGCCATGGTGATCAGCTCTGGGCCTGGCGGACCGGTGCGGGGTCTGCGGTCTATGCAGCCGCACCCAGCAGCTCACTCACCGCCTGATCGCCGAGTTTTTCCACATGGTCACCGAGGCTGCGGCGACCACCGGCCTGCTTCCAGCTGATCAGCAACGGTTCGATGGTCTGTTCGAGGTCGTCCAGGGG